>JAPORV010000208.1 GCA_026710055.1 Aestuariivita sp. | reverse complement strand
GAATCTTGCGTGATGAGCAAAATTCGACAAATAATGATCGTTTCATATCAATGGTTTACAAAATTCGTCCCACACCATATGAGAACTACACCCGACGTTATTGAAGCATCAAGGGCATTGTCATCTGATGGAGAAATCGGGGTACCACCGGATTGGCATACAAACGTTTGTGATTGATATTGGTCGGCTCTCATCCGTCAACGCGACAACTGTTGCTCGTAGCTCAAAAGCTTTGGCCAGGATTGGAGCGACTTAATGGGGTGATTGAAGTTCATGATGCTATTGATGACAAAGATTCAGGTCACTGACAAATTACATGAAATCGCTGATACAAGTGTATCGGGTTGAAAGGCTCCTGATGCAGGCAAGACCTCATTGTTAAATGAGATTGAAAAGCGGGCGCTGCGCGGTGACTTCGGATCCCAACCCCACATGTCGTCACTCCCACCTGAACAAAGAAAAAGAACTCGTGTTAACGATCGCTCAATATTTGGAGATGGACGGTGTGTTTCAAACGATCGCACGGTAACAGGCCGGTATGGTCCTAATATTCGGAATATTCTCAACGGATCCTTTCAAACAACTCAAACGTTCCATCCTCTGAAGCCACCTTTGGGCAATTGGCCGCGCTCTATAAGGCTTTGAAACATAAACCGCCCATTTTGCTTTGTGTGGACGAAATTCAGAATATTGAACCCGAAGCAAAAGCGCTGCTCAGTCGCCTGCATCTGGGCAATCACGGTCTCCCGATCATCCCGATCTATGCAGGATTAGGCAACTCCTTGAACATGCTGATGAACCATGGTGTCTCACGACCTGTGAGCGACTATATTCACAGTGTCGGGGCGCTTGCCAATGATGAAGCCCAGGAGTGCGTTCACACCACAATGGTATTTCTTTCAGTTATTTGTGGTTCGTAGTCAGGAAATTAACCACCAATGAAATCAACATATTGACAACTTGTTTTAATTAACCACGAAATATATGATGTATGTATTAGCACCTTTGGCACCGATAGAGATTAATCGCCTTCAGGAAATGCCATTGGTTCACACCATGTTCAAGGCGTTCGATGTAGACTGTACCGATGTTGAATACGACTGGCCTACGATTCTTGCTGAATGTTTCGATTGCTGGCCACAACATCTGCATAATGGCACGTGCGCCCTCACTCAAGAACTGGTCCGTCCCGATTTGAAAAGCGTCCTGCGCAATGTCTTTCTTACAAATGTCCCCAACATAGAGCACGCTTTTCGCCATTAAGCCTACAACTGGCGGATATCGCAGCTGGTATTGAATCTAACAAAGCAATTAGCGGAATGCGTCATGCAGCAGGTGACTGCACAACCTTGTGATTTTGACGGGATTGAATTTATTGTCCTCATACTCAATCAACAGGCAGCGCAGGACCCCAAGCAACGAAGCTTCTTTCCCGGAAGAAATGAATGCCAGTGAGTATGTCAATTACGTAATCCATCGTGGTCTTTTGCATGAATTTATCTCCAGAGAAACAAACAGCGTGTACATAGGCCTCATCCCTGATATGGATTGACTGGTTGATTTATGTGGCTCGAATATCATTATAGTGCGTTTCTTCTATCGTCAGTCTCAGGCCAGCGCTCGGCTGGCATGGGGTCGGTCGGCAACTTCACAGACAGTCGCCCAGATGAAGCCCACAAGTTCCCGCGCCACTGCGGTGGTGACCTTGCAGGGATGCGTGTTGGCGATCCTGAGGCGACGGTAACGGCTGCAGAGCCGCTTTTGCGTCTGCCACCCGATCGTCTGTACCCGTTCTGGAGCGGCCTTCGCCTTCGTGTTGAGATGGTGTGGCTTGCACGCGGGGAAGTGATCGTTCCACGCGGCTTCCACTAGGATGCGCCGGACGTGTCCATTGCCGGTCTTCGTGATAGCGCCCGAGGAATGTTTGCTCGGCACCAACCCGAGGAAGCTCATCAGTTGTCGGGGATTATCAAAACGGGTGATGTCACCAAGCTCGGCGAGAACCGTGACAGCACTGAGCACGTCAAGGCCTCGCAGGCTGATCAGCGCCTCCACCATCGTCGCCAAAGACCAAGACGCGGTAGCCGTTCGGATCTGATCGTCCAAGCTGGCGATACGCCGGGCCATCTCACAACAGGCATCAACACATTCCTGAAACACCATTTGCTGCACCGGATGATCGAAGAATTGATCCGAGAGCCAGGTCTTGTGTGCCTGCGTCCACCGGCTCTTGTCCGGATAGATCCGACTATGCCGTAGAAGGAAGGCACTGAGACGCTGCCGAGCTTTGGTTTGAAGGGCGATCATGTCCTCCTGGGCAAGGGTCAAGTCCCGCATAGCCTCCTGTTCGGGACAAGTTACCCACACCGGTGTTAGCTCACCCGCTCGGTGTAACCTGGCCAGTTTCAAGACATCCCGGCGATCAGTCTTCACCCGACCCGTCGCACTGCGTGGAACTAGACCCGGAGCCACAACATCGCCATAATGCCCCAGCTCGGTCACCTCCCGGTAAACGCCATAGCCGCAAGGACCCGCTTCATAGCAGACGCTCAGCTTTTCCCCTGCGATGTCAGGCGCGCAATCAAGCACTGAAGGTCAGAACGACAGTTGGCCATCGTGTCGCACCACTCCGGTGGCATACGACCTGGCCTGGCAATGGCCACAGCGATCGTGTCCTGATGGACATCAAGGCCTACATAGGTTTTATATTCTGACATGACATGTCCTTTCGTTTTTCTGCATTGAAAAGGAACGGGTGATGCGCCCAAGCATGAACAACGGGCAGGAACAGGTCAATCCATCATGTCTTTGCCTTAGTGATTCCCGCTAATTCGAGTGAATAGTAACGAGTGTCATTCGAACTCTAAGTTTTTGAGAAAACTAGAAAAACCGTTTCAAAAATAACATTAAAGTTTCAATTTTGGTGCAGAAATTTTACGAAAAATAATTTTTTTTAAATTACGTAACTATATGAAAATAAAAGAAAAAATATTCTAACGGGAATTGCTGCCCTTTTCCTTCCACCTATGTAATGAGGCACAGCGGTGGTAATCTACACACCAATCCTGCCCCGTTAACCACTTCGCGTTATGACGAGACGGAGGATTCCTATGGTTATGAGGTCTAACGGGATTAGCCACATAGTAACCACGCTAATAAGAAACGGGATTATATACTATAGTGGCGCTATTCTGATATTTAGTGTTCTAGATTGTAAATTAATGCCACATATAGCGGTTCGCCACTACAGGATATAATCCCTACATGAAAGCAACAAACCCTTAATTCAGCGCGTTTGAGTCTAATCTAACGTTCCTAAAATGCCATTTCACTGTTTAATACCCCACTTCAGATGCACCCGACAAGCACCATCATACGAAGGTTTTGACACTCAATGCCTAGAATGACAAGAAGATCATTCGAAGTAATGTGAAAATAATTTTTTGGTAAATTTGATAGGGTTGACAGTTCTCAAGTTGCAGGTATTAATAGTTTGCTTTATTGATATATTGATGCTATTGTTTTTAGGAAGTTCATTATGGCCAAGCCAACGACAATAAAAATTCGCTTAAATTCTACCGCAGGTACGGGTCATTATTACGTTACAAAAAAAAATGCGCGTACAATGGTGGAAAAAATGGTAGTTCGCAAGTATGACCCTGTCATTCGTAAACACGTCGAGTACAAGGAAGGCAAAATTAAATAAGTGAATAACCAAAGGCGCTTTGGTAAAATTTGACGTTGTTAATTTGTAAATTTAAAATCATCATCATCATTTTTGAATTATCTTGAACGGCGTTTCTTCATTAGACCGTCCCGACCGTAGGATGATCATCAAGTTTATTGCTTGCTGCTGAGCCTCAATGATTGTCATGGTGACAGTCACTGACAATCTATTAGATGCGTTGGCCATTTGTTGGCCATGAAGAAAGTACCATTTCTCACCGGTTAGCAGGACACGGAACCAAAACCCTTCAGGACGGCATCACGATTTTTCTTTGTCATCGTTTTTGTGCGTAAAGCACACACTCTTGCATTGGTTAATTTTAACATGTTTTTCTCTCTCCGGTTGCAGTCCTAAATAAAATCACGTAGGATAATGTCCGAAATCATGGTTTTGAGAGAAAAAATGATTATATATTTCAATAACATAACACCGCAGGTGTATTCCATGGCGCGCCTTAATGATTGATACAATTATCCTAATGTCATGGGCTGAATTTGCTGTTCGTTGGTTGCATGTCATTACTGCCATTGCTTGGATTGGTTCAAGTTTTTATTTCATTGCATTAGATTTAGGATTGCGCAGAGAATGTCCTTTAGATAGTGGCGCTGACGGTGAACAGTGGCAGGTGCATGGCGGTGGTTTTTATCACATTCAAAAGTATTTAGTCGCCCCTACAAATTTACCGGAAGGTTTGATTTGGTTTAAATGGGAAAGCTATGCAACCTGGTTATCAGGTTTTGTGCTTCTTGTATTAGTTTATTATATTGGCGCGGAGCTTTATCTTGTTGATCCCGCTATTTGGGATGTGCCCCATTGGCAAGCAATTTTAGTATCTATAGCATCTTTGATCTTTGGCTGGATAGCTTATCATTCCATTTGCAAGATTTTTGTGAATATCAACCAAAATTTATTAATGCTCGCTCTATTTGTTTTGCTTGTTGGCATGTCGCTAGTTTACTCTGAAGTTTTCTCTGGACGAGCCGCTCTTTTGCATCTTGGTGCTTTTACCGCAACGATCATGTCCGGGAATGTTTTTTTTGTCATTATTCCTAATCAGAAAATTGTTGTCGCAGATCTTAAAGCAAATCGAAAACCTGATGAAATCTATGGTAAAGTCGCAAAGCAACGCTCAACCCACAATAACTATCTGACTTTACCAGTTATTTTCTTAATGTTGTCGGTTCATTACCCACTTGCGTTTGCGTCTGAGTGGAATTGGTTAATTGCCGCGCTGGTCTTTTTAATGGGGGTTACAATTCGTCATTTCTTCAATTCCCTCCATAGCCGTAAAACGACGCCTTGGTGGACATGGGGAGCAACAGGCCTAATTTTCTTGGTTATCGTTTGGCTTTCGTTGCTTGGTAGCATAAACTATTCCAGTGATGTAATAACGTCATCTGAGCGTCGATTTACCCAAGCAAAGGGGTTTGAGGATGTTTATTATATTGTTGCGGGTCGATGTTCCATGTGCCACGGACAGGAACCCGGCTGGGAGGGAATGGCTTTTGCTCCCAAAGGGGTCGTCTTAGAAACGCCAGCACAGATTGCAAGACACGCACGAGACATTTATCTTCACTCGGGTGTCAGCAACGCAATGCCGCCTGCTAATCTTAGTTATATGGAAGAGGAAGAGCGCCAGAGGGTTGTTGCCTGGTATAGGTCTGCATTGAATGATTAAATGATACCTTTCATTGATACTCAATTGACCGAAGTTAATCGTAAAAATTGGATAAACTGGTGGAATTGTGTAATAGGTTAGAACATGTCTTCAAAACCGATTGAAATACAAAGCGACTCTTCAGTGATTCGTCAGTTGGACGAGTCGGCGATTAATAGAATTGCGGCGGGTGAAGTTGTTGAACGTCCTGCTTCAGCCGTTAAAGAATTGATTGAGAATTCAATAGACGCAGGTGCCAATCGAATTTCAGTTGTGATCGCCAATGGTGGAAAGACTCTTTTGCGTGTAACCGATGATGGTCACGGAATTGCTACAAATGATATGCCCCTAGCTGTGGCACGGCATGCAACATCCAAAGTTGACGGTGCAGATTTGGTAAATATCCGCACATTTGGGTTTCGTGGTGAAGCATTAGCATCTTTGGCGGCTGTATCACGCTTTAAGTTAACCAGTCGTGCAGCCGGGTTTGATGCAACAGAAATCAATGTCACTGGAGGTAAATTTGAGGGGCAAAGGCCAGCGGCCTTGAGTATGGGCACAATTGTTGAAATACGCGATCTTTTTTTTGCAACGCCTGCCAGACTAAAGTTTTTACGAACGGAGCGAGCGGAAAGTCAAGCGATATTTGCTGTTGTAAAGCGTCTTGCAATGGCTGAGCCAAGCATTTCTTTCTCTGTTACTCAGGTCATTAATAATGGAGATAGGCGTGAGAGTTTTCGAGTGGAGCAAGAACAAGGTGATTTATCTGAAGCCATGCAATCGCGTCTCGCATCTATTATTGGTGATGAATTCGTTGATAATGCCTTATTGATTGATGCAGAATGCGAGGTATATCATTTGATTGGGTATGCCGCTTTACCCACTTACTCACGTGGCGCGTCAATCTCACAGTATTTTTTTGTAAATGGACGACCCATTCGAGACAAAATGCTGACTGGTGTTTTACGCGCTTGCTATTCGGATTTTATAGTTAGAGGGCGGCATCCAGTTGCTGTTATCTTTATTGATTGTAATCCGGCATTTGTAGACGTAAACGTACATCCTTCAAAATCAGAGGTTCGGTTTCGTGATCCGAATGCAGTGAAAGGTTTGCTTGCTTCGGCGCTAAAGAAAGCACTGGAATCGGGTGGTCGTCGTGCATCAAAAACAGTTGCGGATGGAGTGCTTGGCGCAATGCAATTCGAAATGCCAAACCAGTCGAATCAAAACACCTACCAAACAACTAGTCGTGGTCGCAGTGTGAGTCTGCCTTCGATTGGATTCGCTTCAATGGCTGATAATTTATCTGCTGAAATGGTTAATGATGCGCTATCTGAGTCTGAGACATTAAATCACCCTCTTGGTACAGCGCGTGGTCAGGTACATGAGAATTACATCATTGCACAAACTGCCACCGGCCTAGTGATCGTGGATCAACACGCCGCGCACGAGCGACTAGTATACGAAAAACTTAAAAAACAGGTGGCTGAGAGTTCAGCGGCAGCACAAGCCTTATTAATTCCTGAAATTGTGGAATTTGAGCAAGAGGATAGAGCACTTTTACTCTCAGTAGCTGATGAGTTAGCAAAGTTAGGTTTGGTCATTGAGCCATTTGGTGGTAATGCTATTGCAGTGCGGGAAACACCTGCAATTCTGGGGGAGATAGATGCGAAGTCAATGATGCATGATATTCTTGATGAACTTTTAGATGATGGTGGGACATCGAAAATTCAGGAACGCATTGATGATATATTGAGTCGTGTGGCATGCCACGGATCGGTTCGTTCAGGTCGTCGAATGCGAGGAGAAGAAATGAATGCTTTGCTAAGAGAAATGGAAAGAACACCACATTCGGGTCAATGTAATCATGGTCGCCCGACTTATGTCGAGTTAAAGCTCACTGATATTGAGAGATTATTTGGGCGAAAATAGTTATTAGATTTGAATTTTGGGCAAATAGCATCAATGGCAGAAATTTGCTCTATGGTACTTTTTTATACGGATAATAATTGATGATGTGGCTCGCGGTGTTTCGATTTTTTGGATGGTATAAATTTGTCTGAAGAAGTAGATTTCACAGTTCATGGCGATATCGCAATCCTTAAGGCATTTAATCCACCAGTTAATGCGTTGAGTCAGCGCATTAGAGCAGATCTGGTCCATTGTATTGAACGGGCGGAGCATTATGGTGTTGCGGCTATTCTCATTTGCTGTCGAGGTTCAACCTTTTTTGCAGGCGCTGATATTCGGGAGTTTGGTCAGGTCGCACAATCCCCTTTTCTTCCTGATGTTTGTGAACGGATTGAATCTTCACAATTGATTGTCGTGTCTGCGATGCACGGCACAATTCTTGGCGGCGGGTTGGAATTGGCGCTGTCTTGTGACTATCGTTTGGCAAGTTTGAATGCTTATTTTGGCTTTCCGGAGGTTAATATTGGTTTAATTCCAGGTGCGGGCGGTACGCAACGACTCCCACGTTTGGTTGGGGTGGAAAAGGCAGTCTCTTTGATTTCCAAAGGTCATAGAATTAGTGCAATGACAGCACTTGAAATTGGCCTTATTGATGCAACGAAAGATGGAGATCAACATCAAGTTGGCATTACATATGTTCGAGATTTAATTGATCAAGGTGCAAAACGACGATGCATTAGCAAGTTGCAGCTTCCCACGACCGACTTTGACTTTGATTTAGCTTTAGATCGTGTTCGTAGGACATCGCATGGGCAGCTATCGCCTAATCAGGCGATAAAGGCTGTGCAGTCAGCGATTAATCTGCCTTTTGATCAAGGAATGAATTATGAGCGTCAATTATTTAACGAATTGAAGAATTCAAATCAACATAATGCCCTAAAGCATGTTTTTTTCGGTGAACGGTCGGTCGGAAAATTACCTGAGCTTACAAATATAAAGCCGAGAGAAATCACAAATGTTGGTGTGGTCGGTGGGGGCACCATGGGAGCAGGGATTGCTGTCGCTTCTCTTCTTAGCGGCTATTCAGTAACTTTGATAGAAACGTCCACTGAGTTGTCTGCCAGTGCTGAGACTCGCGTAGTTGAGTTATTGGAGGGTGCCTTAACGCGTGGCAAAATCACGAAGGCTGATTTGCAGGAGTTGAGACAGAATCGTTTGACATTCGCTGTTGATCTATCCGCCTTGAGTAACGCTGATCTAATTATTGAAGCGGTATTTGAGGATCTGCAAATTAAGAAAGATGTATTTATCAAATTAGACAAGGTCTGCAAGAATGGCGCTGTGCTAGCAAGCAATACTTCCTATTTGGATATAAATGAGATTGCTAGCCTGACAACACGACCTCAAGATATCATGGGATTACATTTTTTTTCTCCAGCTCATATCATGAGACTTCTTGAAGTTATCGTCGGTGACAAGACTGCGAGTGATGTGCTTGCAACAGCTTTTGCATTTGGAAAAGCATTAAAGAAAGTTGCTGTGCTTTCACAAGTTTGTGATGGCTTTATAGGGAATCGCATTCTTTCGGTGTACCGAGCGGCGGCTAATCATATGGTTCTGCATGGTGCCACTCCTTTTCAAATAGACGCTGCATTGGTTTCTTTTGGATTTAAGATGGGTCCATATGCTGTTGCTGATCTTGCGGGATTGGACATTGCTTGGGCTGAACGCAAACGGAAGCAAGATGGAGATTTTGGTCGGCGTTTTGCTGAAAGTAATGTTGCTGACAGATTGTGTGAGAAGGGTGACTTTGGGCAGAAGACCGGAAAAGGGTATTATGTATATCAGGACGGTTTTAATCCGGCACCCAATCTTGAAATTTTGACGGTTATAGAAGAAGAACGTGCCGCAAAAAGAATTATTGCCAGAGAATTTTCGAATGAAGACATAATTTGCCAATACATGGCGGCTATGGTAAATGAGTCAGCGAAGGTTGTTGGAGAAGGGATAGCGCGACGTCCTCTTGATGTTGATATGATATTGATATTTGGGTATGGCTTCCCACGTCACTGTGGTGGTCCATTAAAATGGGCTGACCAGCAAGGATTATCGGCATTATTGTCTGATATTCGTAATTATGGTAAGATGGATGCTGATTTTTGGAGACCAGCGCCATTGCTTGAGCAGCTTGTTACAGACGGTAGAGTATTTGACGACTTAAATTGAAGCATTGAGAGCAGATATTTAATTAAGGCTTTGATTGTGGAGCCATTTGCAAAAGTCGGCGGTAGATTTTTTTTGATTGTGATGACGGAAGAAGGCGTTCGATAAGAACAAAGCAACCACTTGATGGATGCAAGTCTTCTGAAGCCGATTTATTCGACAAAACTAGCTCACATCATCACCAGATGGGGCATCATGCGAACATCCGCGCAAGCGGAACCCGTGGGCAGCATACGCCTCCACGCCAAAGACAGAACGAACGGTACTGTCAGGTGCGTCGCTGCAGATGAGTGCCCGTCGGGTTTCTGATTGTGATGAACTCATGGATGCCGCCTATGATTGTACGGAGATTCATCAGTATGCTTCTCAATCAGAGCATGTGGCCATCATTGACCCGAACCCTCGCCGGAATGCGGCCCTGCGAGAATATCTCCGTCTTGAAGCCCTTGCTTGACGGTCTAGCGGGTCATGTTGACCCATCAAAAGAGCGGTTCAAGCAACGTTCCAGTGATGAGCGGGTGAAAGCGGCGTTAAAGGACAGCTATGGCGGTCGTCATCTTCGGGTTCGAAGCGCGGCGAAAGTCGCGTGTTATTTGTTTTTTGGCATCTTCGCCCTGACCGTTGATCAGTTACTCAAACTGCGCACCTGACAGCCCCCTTCATTCTGTCTTTGGCGTGGAGGCGTATGCTGCCTACGGGTTCCACTTGCGCGGATGTTCGTACTCTGCCCAGTATGTTGATGATGTGAGCTGGTTTTGTCGAGAAATCGGCTTCTGAGGGCTTGCATTCATCACGTAATTGCTGAAATCTTATCTCACTTCTCCTTCTTCCGCCCTCACACCCAAAATTTCCGCCAACTTTTGCAAGTGGCTCGTATATATAATTCCCATTTTAGTCATGCTCGGGCTTTAAAAAAGTCAGTCATAACGACTTCACCTTCAATTTAAGCGTTACAACTTTGTAGTCTTTACGAAGCGGTGAGCATGTGTCGCTTGAAATGGCTTTGGGTGTATATCATGATGCTGTAGTTGTGTTATGCGCAGATTGCCTGATTGCGTTTATGTTGTGTCCGTAACTATTGGGTTGATGTGCTGACCCATTTCGAAACACCGCTGAACCTGCAACGAGAACATGTGCCCCAGCTTTGCTGACAATTGACGCTGTTTTTGAATCAATACCGCCATCAACTTCAATGTATACAGGACGGTCCCCGATTATCTTTTGAAGTGCACCAATTTTTGAAGACATATTGAGAAATTTCTGACCCCCGAAGCCGGGATTAACGGTCATAACGCACACAAGATCTATCTGGTTAATGATATTACTGATTGCGCTAGCTGGTGTGCCAGGGTTTAATGCTACACCAGCTTTCATGCCATTATGCCGAATCATTTGAAGTGTGCGGTGTATGTGTGGACCGGCCTCAATATGTGCGGTGAGTATGTCTGCTCCAGCATCTGCAAAGGCTTCAACAAATGGATCGACAGGCGCAATCATGAGGTGGACATCCATAACTGTCGTAATATGTTTTCTAATTGCCTTAACTGCGGGAGGGCCAATGGTGAGATTGGGCACAAAGTGACCATCCATTACATCAACATGTACCCAATCAGCACCGTGTGATTCAATGGCTTTAATTTCGCGACCAATATTGGAAAAGTCAGCTGCCAAAATAGAGGGGGCGATTTTGATTCTTCGGTTAAATTCCATGTTTTTTACTCTAGTGTACCAATTGCATTGAATTGATGGAAATATCACTTTCATTTTTGACGTATATTTTCCCTGCCTTCATAAAGCTGGATGGTTGAAAAATCTACTGTCTTCACAAATGATAAACCATCAATTCAATAATTTCTGGATACTAGGTTGCCTTCAAGTAGTTAACGTTCTGTAGAAGAACTTTGGTCTGTCAATTCAGTCAAAGTACCACTATCGCATTATCTTAAGAATTTTGAAAGAACTGTCATCGCTAGATGATTGAATAGTGATAGAACGATTATTCTCAAGTCTTTAAATCAGTTTCATGTTGAGTGGTCATCAATATTAGTAAATGACCTGTTATTGTATGCGCGTTCAAAGGTATCGCTTCGAAGCGAAAGTCTGTTATTTCCAACAATTTCTGTCTAATCTGGTAAATCAAAACAAACTGATTCTTTAGATATTTGCTGACGGTAGTGTGATTAATTCGTGGGATCGAACCGGTGCAGTTTACTGACGGTTCATTGCTTATACTGTTTGAGTAGTTAAAATTTTGTATGTATTGAAAGCGATCACTCTGACTGACGTCAAAGTGAATTGACATGAGTATAGGTACCGATAGTTCAAATCTACTGGTGGTTAGTATCTAGGTTTCATATGATGTTTGATATTACATTTTTTGGTGCCTTTATTGCCGGGTTACTTTCATTTCTGTCACCATGCGTTCTCCCAATTGTCCCATTTTATCTAAGCTATCTCGTTGGTGTTGGAATAAATCAGCTTAACGCGCAGACGCAGATAACAGCAGTGGTCAGAATGCGTGCATTTCTTGCTGCCTGTATGTTTTCATTAGGTGTAATTACGGTTTTTGTTGGTTTTGGTGCAACAGCAACGATGTTTGGTCAAATGTTGCGAGATTACTTTGATTTTCTCAGATGGTTGGCTGCGGCTGTTATTTTCGCAATGGGATTGCATTTCCTCGGGATAATGAGGCTTGGAATTCTATACCGGCAATTTCGGAGTGATGCCGGCAGCACATCGAATATTAATTTCATTGGGGCATTTGTTATTGGTTTGGCATTTGCTTTTGGTTGGACGCCGTGTGTTGGGCCAGTTTTAGCAGCACTATTTCTCATTGCGGCCGGCCAGGACTCGGCGATGGAAGGTTCACTACTTTTGTTTGTATACGGAACAGGAATGACGTTCCCTTTTATACTCGCAGCAACATTTATTGGAACATTCTTGCATTTTTTGAGCAAATTTCGCAAACATCTTTGGAAGGTCGAAAAAATAATGGGGGTATTGCTAATACTTTTTGCACTACTAATTGCGACGAGTTCAATCCGTTATATTGCTGAATGGATGCTCAATACTTTTCCAATTTTTGTGATGATCGGTTGATTTTTGGGGAAATTAAATGAAACGAATTTTATTAACTTTGACGGTAATGTTGCTGAGTGTAAGTGTACATTCTGCCGAGCTTGGCGATGATGGTCTTCACAAAGCGTCATGGATGCGAGATACATTCAAAGATTTATCAGAAGATTTGGGCGAGGCCAAGAGTGAGAACAAACGTCTATTGATTATGGTCGAGCAGCGCGGGTGTGTTTATTGTACAAAAATGCACGAAGAAGTTTTTGTCGATTCTGAAATAGAGGCAATGTTGGAAAACAACTACTTTGTTGTACAATTGAATCTTCATGGAGACATTGAAGTTACCGATTTTGATGGTGAAACACTCAGTGAAAAAGATATGGCTCGAAAATGGGGAATCCTATTTACTCCTACGTTAATGTATATCACGGAGAATGTTGATTCGAGGCAAACTGCACGTGAAGCAGCAGTAGCAGTAATGCCGGGGGCTTTTGCTAAAGGCACGACGTTAGATTTAATGACATGGGTGCATGAAAAACGTTATTCACTTGATATTGATGAGGATTTTCAACGTTATCACGCACGGCGTATTCGTGAAAGAGGTGACGGACTTACGGATTGAACAACTAGCGCCCTTTATTGGTTGAGAAATATTCTTTAGAAAAAGAAAAATCAACTTGGTAACACCCGATGCCCGCAAATACAGTGGGCCAAATGGTGATGCACTGCAGTCATTGCAAAATGACAGTGTTCATTCAAGGTAACGGTGAACGGGATGCTGGTATTCGGACGACTGATGGAATTATCCAAAGAAAGCGAAAAAGATGGAGAATACGCCAATAACTGCGGCAAGGATGCATGTCAAAATCAAGTTGGTAGATCGACTAATAGCTGCTTTCATTTCCGCGATATAAAATGCTTGACTTGAATCAATCTTGGTATCCAAGGCTGTATGCACGTTATCAATCTTGGTATCCAAAGCTGTATAGTTGGCGTTAACTTTCTCATCAAGATGCTGGATATCTTTGTGCAACAGCGCAATATCGCTACGCACCGACTTTATCTCTGCATCTATCTTGCCGTTAAGAAGCTCTATCTTGCCGTTAAGAAGCTCTATCTTGCCGTTAAGAAGCTCTATGTCGGACTTTTGGGCACCAGAATTCACTGCCCGCTCAGCCATTCCCACGATCGCTTTCGCCTCAGATGGGTTCACACCCGCATTTTCAAGATGCTCAATTTCTTGAGCGTAATTGAAGCTATCATCTGGCATTTATTGCACTCCACAACGCGATTTATATTTAATTTCTATGATATCTTAAAAGCGAAATCAAGAGAGCCACTTGCAAAAGTCGGCGGAAATTTTGGATGTGAGGGCGGAAGAAGGAGAAGTGAGATAAGATTTCAGCAATTACGTGATGAATGCAAGTCCCCTGAAGCCCATTTATTCGACAAAATCAGCTTACATCATCACCATATCAGGCAGAGTACGAACATCCGCGCAAGCAGAACCCGTCGACGGCATATGCCTCGACGCCAAAGACAGAATAAACGGTGCTATCAGGTGCGCAGTCTTCGTCACTGATCAACAGTCAGGGCGAAAATACCGAAAAATAAATGACACGCAACCTTCGCCGCACCCCGAACCCGGAGATGACGACCCCCATAGCTGTCCTTTAACGCCGCGTTCACTCGCTCAACACTGGCGCGTTGCTTGAACCGCTCTTTAGACGGGTCAACATGACCCGCTGAGCGTAAAGCAAGGGCCTCAAGACGCAGATGCT
>JAPORV010000454.1 GCA_026710055.1 Aestuariivita sp. | reverse complement strand
CGCCCAACACTCCGTCAACTGGCGGTTTACAACCGACGGTGCCCGCATCAAACTAAAGTCCCTCTACCCATCAATACAATAAAAATGGTATACTAGATTAGCAAGCCAGCAAATTCCTAGCTAATCTGATCGCGTCGTAAAGAGCGGTTTTGCCAACTTTTATGCGAGCCGCGGCTTCACAAAACGTCAGGCCTTTTTCGATCAGCACTTTAGTTCGCTTCAGTTTTTCTGCGGTGACGAAAGCCCGCGCCGCATACGCTCCAATAGCTTGGGCACACATCAACATGCTCGGTGCCCCCTGAAATAAGCCGGCTGACATACCGCCTAAATTAGGGGGAGATAAAACGGCAAAAATTACAATGAATCAGACACTTATACAAATCCTTGTGGAACCAAATGTTCCTTCATGCAGACGGACCCTGATTTGGGCTTGTTATGAACTAGGATGAGATAGCGGTTCGGTTCGTATCAAGCTTCAAAAGAACACTATCAACCCAAATATGTTCGAGCCATGATAAAATATCACTTCTTATCTATAGTATCAGCCTCTATCAAAAATCTTGGGTTTTGAATTTCGTTCTTTTCGATCATATCTCGTATTTCGTTAAGATCGCTAGCAAATGTTTCAGCATCAACCTCTAGATATTGCCAACAACTGAACTCTGACAATAGCCCACGACGTATAATCAATTCTTGTGACTTGTTGATGTTGTCTAACGCCAGGCCAATTTCATCTGTTGCCCAATAGGCAATTGACATGCACTGAAAATAGTTTGCTGAATTATTGACTTCGTTAGATGATTGATCGATTTTTATAACGCACTCAAATATTTCTCGATGGGCTTTTCCGTCGATACCCCAACAAGCCATACCATAGTTGAATGCATTATCCAGGTCCATATCTGCAATGTTGGAGTTGGGTTTACGAAAAAGTCTTGCTGCCTCTATACACCGACCAAGACCCATATATGCCATTCCGAGTTTCGAATTACTTGCTGAACGTATTCTAGCACTCAAGTCGGGTAAAGCAACAATCGGTTCATATAACGCCACCGCAATCAACAAATGGTTGCGGGAACGATCGTATGTTTGAGCTAACCAAAACTTTTCGTTAGGTTCCAAAGACAATACTGCTTTCGATTTGATAAGCTTCTCTGGATTACTCTTTCCTATCTTTAAAAGAATCCGAGCAGCCTCATGTATCATTTGAGGAGAAATGCGGCTTGAATCCAAGACTTGCCACGCATCCTCTGCTGCCCCAATTCGTTCACCACTGTCCTTGCGAAAACGCGATCGCATTAGATAGGCTTCTGGTTGATCGCATCCATAGCTTATCGCTTGATTAATCAGCTGTTCCGCCGCTTCAGATTCACGATCTGCATCTTTAAGCGTAGCTAGACGGTATAAGATCTCTCCATCTTCTGGATGAGATCGTTTTATTTTTTCTAAAGTTTGTTCGCGTGTGAGTATTGATCCATCATCCAGCCATATTCTATGTCTTTTTGCCCTTCGGATATATTCAAGCGCACCCGTTCGATCTTTCCAGTTTTGCGTAATAATTTCCTGTACGAGATGACTGTATTCTTTAGCTAGACGGCTGCTCGGACGATCTTTTGAAAATACAGCTTGATTGAGGAGAGAAAGAGAGTCGTAACGGTGTACGACCATAGGATCATGCTTGAGATCAAGCTCTTGCTTAAATGCCGAAATCTTTCCCTTAAGTATCAGATGCTCATCATCTAGATCTGGTACGTTAGACATTATGAAGTGAAGCGCAATGCTTTTTTCCCTTGGTCCATCGGCTTCCGCTCGAATATTTCGGACTACTTGCGTTAGACCCCTTAGATTCTGTTCATTTGGGAAAAACAGAATAACGACTGAATCAGGGAGTTGCCGTGTACAGATCCCGCTTGAATCCGTGTAGCCAGTACGAGAATCGATTAGAACATAGTCCGGGTGAAGGACTTTTAACCATTGCTCCCTAAGGTCTTCAAATAAAACATATCCATCTTGATATTTGTACAAGTTTACCCAATTAATCTGCCCCAAAGTCGCAGTGTAAGTATTATTTTTACCAGAGGGCATAATCCATAATCTTCCCCCTTCCTTTCCAATGTCCGGGCAGTCGCCGATATAATCCGTAACGTCTGGAGATTTTCCTGAATTCACATAGTCAGCAACAAAATTAATGAGACCAGGAACTTCCTTTTGCGGATTGAGCACCTCAAAGGTATCTAGTCCGGGCGCCTCAATGTCAAAATCAACAACAAGAACACGCCGCCCTCGAAGAGCAAGATTAACAGCTGTATTCACTAGTGCCATTGTGCGGCCGACACCGCCCTTGAACGAATAAAATGTGGTGATATACATGTCTGTTATGCAACCAAACGCAAGTGAAAAGCCTTCTGTTTCTTTTTCATTAACTCGTCCATTTTTACACACCGAAATCTTCTTACGTCATTATCAAATGTGCGCGTTTTGGTTTTTTGCTGAAACAATAATTCTTGCAAGCGCGCCACGATCTCTGGATACGCAAGCAATCGAAGGTAACGGTCGTTAGAATGATTCTGGATTGAAAGGCCTTTCTCCCAACGATTCAAAGAAGCTTCACCGAGCCCACTGACATCAGCAAATGCAGCTCTTGTCATTCCTTTATTTTTTCTAATTTTTCGAATATCCTCGGGCGTAAGAACACCAAGATGATCGCAGACCGCGATATGCTTCAGTCGTTCGGCCTCTTCATCCAGATATTCAAAGTCACACGTGTGACACTGACGCACTGGCACGCGTGCGTGCAAATTGGCAGCACCTTTTCCAGTACCGTATTTAAATGTGTGAGGATGCCATACAGTGATTACGTTTTCCTCGCCACACATAGGGCAAGATAGAGTCGATTGTACAACCTTCAACTGAGGCTGCGAGTGAGCTTGATATTGTATCTCTGAGTCTGAATTCATCTCTCAACCCTTTCGGTCGTTGTATTCAGAATAGTGAAAACTGCGCCCAATAATCTTCCCCGATCCCAGCTGCAACTTGACATATAACTGTGCTTGCTCCGGCTCTAGGCTAATCTTCATCACATATCCCGTTGCTCCGCTTGGCTTACGTAGTTTCACTTCCTCAATCGTATGACCTGTTTCAATCATTGTTGCGATAAATTCCCATGCTGACGCATCTGTAAAGTGGGTATCAAGTATACCTTTTGGATTCTTTACCTGATTTGGACGCCAATCTATTGGAGTTTCTTTACTGAATATCGTGACACGAGATTTGCTTCGTTGCGCGAGTATTGTCAATTGCTTTCTGATCGAATCTGTTACCACAGTCACTAATCGGTAACATTGAAAGTTTCAATCATATGATTAAATATATTTAATTTCAAGTTAAAGATTCACTTAATTTTAAGAATTCTTATAACAAATAATATCATATGAGTGTTTTGTTTTTCAAACAACTATTCTACCTCGTGATTGCGGCCATCAAATTCTGGAACACACTTTACATGAACAAAGCCGTCGACCATCTCAAAAAAACCGGTGAGAACTTTGATCCGCAACTCCTGCCTTTCACGTCTGCGCTGGGTTAGGAAAATGTCATTCTGACAAAGGATTACGATTGGCATTCAAGTGCTAGAGCGCGTACAATCGCTCGTCCACTCAACCTCAGATCAGGGCTAAAAGATTGACGCAAAGGACCCAGCTTTTTTGTTCACCTTTAGTCCACCCTTAGCTCATGTTTAACAGTAAATCCAAAAAAATAGCAAAAATTCGCTATTTTCAACAATTCCTAAAAATTTATATTTCTCGCATATTAAAATGTTTGTCGGGCACGCATCGCAGTCGTGATTGTACCATCATCAAGATAGTCAAGTTCACCACCGATCGGAACACCCCTTGCAAGTGACGTTATTCGGCATCTGTCGGCGATTTTATCAGCAATGTAATGAGCGGTCGTCTGTCCATCAATCGTTGCGTTAAGAGCGAGAATGACCTCACTAAATTGTTCGTTTTCGACGCGTTGAACCAAATGCGGAATACGCAATTCTTCAGGCCCGATTGAATCTAATGCGGATAATGTGCCGCCTAACACATGATACTGACCAGTGAACACTCCAGAACGTTCCATTGCCCAAAGGTCTGCAACATCTTCGACGACGCACAAACTATCACGGTTTCTTTTTGTATCAGAACAAATTTCACAAATTGTTGTCATTCCAATGTTTCCGCAGTTCTCGCATGCGCAAGCTCCTTTAGCTACCCTTTGGATGAGATTTGCTAATGGATTCAGCATCAATTGACGCTTTCGAATTAAATGCAAAACCGCACGTCGCGCAGATACCGGACCAAGCCCTGGAAGTTTGGCCATCAATTCAATCAGGGCATTGATATCGCTGGTTTCACGCATTGCTCTTTTGAAACTAAATGAGAAATAGTTATGCTGTCTATGCAGACCTTTGTATCATGACTTGATCTATCAAAATGGGGCACGGAATTTCTCTGGGATACCCGCTTCTTCAGCAACTTTTTCCATTTCCCTTTGTTCATATTTCTTTGCTTTTTGTTGAGCATCTTTGATTGCTGCTAGTAAAAGGTCCTCGATGACTTCTTTGTCATCCTTATTCAGGATTGATGGATCAACTTCAACTTTCTCAAAATTACCAGCGCCATTTATTTTGACTTTGACTAATCCTGCCCCAGATTCTCCTTCCAACTGAATGTTCCGTAGATTTTCAACTGTTTTGCTTAATTCCGTTTGAAATTCGTGCGCCTTCTTGGCAAGGTTTGGCAATTCTGCCAATCCTGATAATCCTTTTAACATTATTTTCTCCTATGTGACTTTATGCACAATAACTATTCTTCTTCAAAAACCTCTAATCCTTCAGAGGCTTCTTGTAATGCTTCAACTTGAGCTGTCTTTTTGAGTTGTTCATGAGTTCGAATAGTGTTGATTTTAGCATTTGGAAAGGCAGCGTAAGTCGCTTTGAGTAATTTATGTTGGTTCGCCTGTTTCTCAAGAGCGTTACGTTCTTGATTTCGAACTTCGTCAATCGTTAAACTACCGCCCTCATTGACTACGGATATTGTCCAGCGACATCCAGTCCAGCGCTGTAACTCCTTGCCTAGACGTTGGGCTAAATCACTCGGTGCTTTTTCTGATGGTTCAAATTCCACATGTCCTGGTTGATAACTGACGAGTTTTACTCCCTTTTCTACATCCATTAGGAGTTTTGCGTCCCGGTTGGCGCGGATTAGTTCGACAACGCTGTTAAAATTGGGGAATCTTGCAATGGCTGGCGTATGCTTAATGGTGAGAACTGTCGATTGATCAGAATTTTGCAAGTTCGGTGAAACTGGCGCACCTGTTTGAGTGGGGTTGACTGTTTCGGAATTTGAACTCGCAATTTGCTTTGAATGGCTTGACTTTGACAATTGAGAGGAAGATTGACCAGAGAGTTTTTTGATGAGTTCTTCTGGTGACGGTAAGTCAGCGACATGTGTCAGCCTGATAATTACCATTTCCGCTGCTGTCATACTGTTGGGAGCAATGGATACTTCTTCTAGGGCCTTAAGTAACATTTGCCACATACGCGTTAAAACTCGCATATTGATTTTGGCAGAGAGTTCTAGTCCTCGCGATCTTTCGTCTGGAGAAATTGTCAGATTATTCGCTGCATTTGGCGTAATTTTGATCACTGATAACCAATGGGTAATTTCTGCAAGGTCACGCAAAACAGCAGTAGGATCTGCTCCATCTACATATTGAGATTTAAGTTCGGTCAAAGCCTTTGCCGTTTCACCACTTAAAACCATCTCCATCAAGTCCAAAATGCGGCCTCGATCCGCTAAACCTATCATTTCACGGACTTGATCAGCAGTTGTTTCTCCTTCCCCGTGACTAATAGCTTGATCTAACAGCGATGTCGCATCCCTTGCTGACCCTTCGGACGCTCTTGTAATAAGGGCTAAGGCCTCATCGCTAATTTGAGCATTTTCTGCGTTAGCAATCCGTTTCAGCATTTTTATCATGATATCTGGTTGAATGCGACGTAGGTCAAATCTTTGGCAGCGCGACAATACTGTCACGGGTACCTTGCGGATTTCAGTTGTCGCAAAGATGAATTTAACGTGAGGGGGTGGTTCTTCGAGTGTCTTTAACAACGCGTTAAACGCGTTCGAGGACAACATGTGAACTTCGTCAATGATATAAATCTTATATCGTGCAGTCGCTGACTTATAGGCAACAGTATCAATAATTTCGCGAATATCGTTGACCCCGGTTCGTGAAGCAGCATCCATTTCCATTACATCTATGTGTCGGCCTTCAATAATTGCCCGACAGTGCTCACACACACCGCAAGGATGGATTGTTGGTTCTCCGTTACCGTCGGTTCCGATGCAATTTATACCCTTGGCAATGATGCGGGCTGTTGTTGTCTTGCCAGTACCACGAATGCCAGTCATGATGAACGCTTGCGCGATGCGTCCAGACGCAAAGGCGTTTTTTAATGTACGCACCATTGCGTCCTGACCAACGAGGTCTGCAAATGTTTCTGGTCGGTATTTTCGTGCAAGAACTTGATAACTCACTTGAGTGTTAACCTTGTGGTGATTCAAAAAAATGAATAAAATTCTATGATAATTCAATTCTGACGCGTCCGTCTAGTCGTTTTCTGACGGTGCTAAAGCAACAAGTGATGTCTGATGCATAGAAGTCGGATGCTTTTACTGTTTGGTTCAAATGAGGTAATTTTGAAGTGTAAGCAAAAGCTAATCCTGTTGTTATCTTAAGTGATTTTGATGATGAAGAATTTAAGCATCTGATTTCATAATTTTTCTTAAATAGCCTTACTTTGCGACCAATTCGACTCTGGATACTTTACTGAGTGATGATGAGGTGTGAGCTTTTTAAAAGCAGATCGCCATAAATTAAAGCGAATGTAGATGCCAAGTCGATATAATTTGAAGCATTGTGAGCCGTTAGCAGTTGAGAACAGTTAAATTTTGTGCCCCAAAACGGAAAGGATATTGCTACAAAGCATTAGCAAGTTATCATGAAGGAATGCAACAGTTGGATAACTTTCTGTTTGACTAATAGAGATTACAAAGACAGTCTTTATTCGAAATAAATCTGAACATTGAACGATCAGATCATTCACTTGGTTGTTTAACTCTTGATAATATATTCTTTTGAACTGTTAAGTTGACTTTTTTTGATACGGGCTCATGAAATGAATATGCAAGTTCTCATTAGTTTGATTTTGGCATTGTCTTTCCTGAATGCATGCGGCCGACCCTTGACTGAGAGCGAAAGAATATTTGCTCAAGATATTCATGGCTCTTCAATAGATTTGAACCGCGTAAGTGTTGCGCCAAGCATTCTTGTGGGAATGATTAAATTTCGACGTCCTGTTCGACCTCGTATAACATGCAAAGAACGTATTTTTCCGCCAACAGAAGCAGAGTTTATTGAAGGATCACCCGCAGCAGCGGTTTATTTTAATTCCATTTTGTTCAGGATGGACTGGTATCGCGAAAATTATCTGCCGAATTATCCCGATAGCTATTCTTTGCCAGTAGCGATGTTACTTGCTCATGAACTTACACATGTTTGGCAATGGCAAAATCGTGACTTAACGGGGTACCACCCGTTGAAAGCTCTATCGGAACATGCCATTCTTGATGACCCATACTTATTTGATAATAGCATTAACAAGCAATTTCTTGACTATGGTTTTGAGCAGCAAGGTGCGATTGTTGAAGAGTACATATGTTGCCGATCAATTGCACCAGCGGGTTCGCGAACGCAAAGGCTGCATGCGATGTTGAGTAAGGTTTTTCCTGTATCAATGATCCCAGATCAATCTCAAAGAGACATTTCTTTGCCCTTGGATAAGGCTGAGTTGACGGGTGTTTGTGATTAAGTAACTTATATTGTTTTAGGCTTTTTTACGCCGAAAACACGACTGATGGCCTCATCCACAGAATGTGTGATTTTATCAATATCATCAGTAGTTGCAATGAGCGCGGGTGAAAAACATAAGGTGTTGTTTTTTCCTGGGACGGATCTGTTGGTAACGCCGATAATAACCCCTTGATTCATGCAGTCCGCAACGACAGCTTGGGCCATTTTTTCATCTACCGGATCGCGTGTCCGGCGATTTGACACTAATTCAGCACCGCAGAATAATCCTTTGCCTCGTATATCTCCAATCACATCATGCTTATTCATTAGTTCATGAAGATTGTTTATTAAGTGATTGCTCATATCGTTTGTATTTTGAAGTAACGCTTCATCCTCAATTATGCGCATATTCTCAATAGCAGCCGTTGGTCCCGCAGTACATCCACCGAACGTTGATATATCGCGAAAGTAATTTAATTTATCCTCGGGATTATCTTTAAATTTTTCAAAGACAGTTTCAGTGGTTACAAGACAAGCAATTGCAGCATATCCAGAGGCGACACCCTTGGCCATTGTTACTAAGTCGGGAATCACGCCATAGTGTTGATATCCAAACCATTTTCCAGTTCGACCAATCCCACAGACAACTTCGTCTATGTGCAGAAGAATATCATACTGCTTGCAAATTTCCTGGACGCGTTCCCAGTAACCGTCAGGCGGTGGAATAACACCGCCGCCCGCTGTTACAGGTTCAAGGCAAAGCCCTCCAATCGTATCAGGGCCTTCTTCCAAAATCACCTTTTCAATCTGATCGGCTGCCCATGTACCATAATCAGTTATTGATGCGCCATGCTGTTCGTGTTTTCTATATTCCAAGCAATGTGGTACGCGCACAAAGCCGGCTGCAAACGGTCCGTATTGTGCGTTTCTTTCGTCTTGACCGCCGGCTGAGAGTGCCCCGATTGTTGTTCCGTGGTAATCACGGTCCCGGTACAGGATTTTCCACTTCTTACCGCCATATTTGGCGTGGGCAATTTGGCGAATAATTTTGAATGCCTTTTCATTTGCCTCAGAGCCAGAATTGCAATAATAAACTCGGCTCATTCCCGGCATTTTCTCGATGAGTTTTTCAGCAAATATCGCGCTAGGAATTGATCCTGCGGAGCCAGCAAAATAGTTTAGTTTAATTAATTGGTCGCGGATTGCATTTGCAATGCTTTCTCGCCCATAGCCAACATTGACAGTCCACACCCCTCCTGACACTGCATCAAGATGTTCTTTACCGTGTTGATCCCAAACATGAAGCCCTGATCCTTCAATAATGATTCGTGGGTCTGATGATTCATAAGGCTTGTGTTGGCTTAAATGATGCCAAATATGACCGCGATCCGCCTCAATAATTTGAGAAAAATCGTTTTCATTGAAATTACCGTCCATTGCAAATGCCTCATAAGTGTTTGATATAGTTTTCTTGTAGAACCTTTGTTTAGTCAAAATTCTTTCCAGAAGAATTTTTATCTTTGGTTAATGATGTCGCAAAAGAATTTTAATTTGCCAAAAGTTAGGTCTTGGTGTCAATATGAGGCGCAAGTAAATTCAGTTTTTATTTAATTTAATTCACAAATTTACCTTTGGTTACAGGCTATCGTTGTAGATTTTTCAGATCATTTAGGGCAGATACTTCCAATCACTCCGTTGTGTCAAGAGAAGTATTTCATTGGAAATGCTCGCAATTCAATGAAGTTTAAATATGGCATTTCGTGCCAATCTTTTAAAAAAATTCGGCAGAAAAATCAAACATTGCTGTTTTCTTTTTATCTCTTGTATTATTAAATTGGCTTTCTGATGAAGAGATTGTTTGAAAGCTTCTTTTTCGCGTTTATTGTTAAAAAACCTAAATTGAGGTCAAGTTAGACTTAAGGTTATAAAGGTTATGTGGAAATTCACTTTTGATCGTTTTGAGCTTTTTTTGTTTTGTTCAAATTGGTCACTTGCTTTGTTACCGGATTTGTTCGGATAGTTTTGTTCGTGAAGGGTAAAAAAAATAATTTGTGATTGGAATATAGCTAGGCCGACTAAATGAATAGTTCAGAAAATAAACTCACAGAAAATCGCCTTTCGTTGGCAGAGCGTGCTATGAGTTTAGCGCCAAAGCGGCATCTTGAAAGTCTTAACCCAGCTCAGCGGTCTGCTGTAGAAACGCTTCAAGGGCCCCTATTGATGTTAGCAGGTGCAGGTACAGGAAAGACAAGAGCACTGACTGCCCGAATAGCTCACCTGATCATGACAAATACTGCCCGCTCGAATGAAATTCTAGCTGTGACGTTTACGAATAAAGCGGCACGTGAAATGAAAAATCGTGTTTCCACAATGCTTGGTCATTCAGTCGAGGGTATGCCGTGGCTTGGTACTTTTCATTCAATTTGTGTTAAATTGCTGAGACGGCATGCTGAACTAATTGGCCTGGATCGTAAAGGTGATATAATTGCTGGTCTAGATACCACCGCAAGCCTTAAATCAAACTTCACAATTTTGGATTCATCTGATCAAGAACGATTACTACGGCAAGTGTTATCGCTTGCGAATATAGATTCAAAGGTTCTACCTGTGCGTAGTTTGGCTGCGGCCATTGATCGCTGGAAGAACCGTGCGCTCACTCCTCAAAAAATATCGCCAGGAGAGCGAGGTCATTTTGATGGTCGTGCGGTTGAACTTTACAAGATGTATCAACGCCGATTGATTGAACTCAATGCAGTAGATTTTGACGATTTGATTCTACATATAGTTTTGATTTTTCAAACAAATGAAAAAATTCTGTCAAAATATCAGCAGTGGTTTCGCTATATACTGGTGGACGAGTACCAAGATACAAATGTTGCGCAGTATTTGTGGTTACGTTTACTGGCGGAAAAACATCAAAATATTTGTTGTGTTGGCGATGATGATCAAGCCATTTATCGGTGGAGAGGTGCTGAAGTTGAAAATATTCTCAGGTTTGAAAAAGCTTTTCCAACATGCAATATCATCCGATTAGAACAAAATTATCGCTCAACTCCGCATATTCTTGCTGCTGCATCAGCGATCATTAGCAATAATAAGAGTCGCTTAGGCAAAGACCTATGGACTTCTGACAATTACGGCGAAAAAGTTCGCCTCATTGGACATTTTAGGGATCAAGATGAGGCACGTTGGTTGGGAGATGAAATTGAAGCGTTATGTACCGGTAGTGGTGGTCTTAAACCATTTCGATTGAATGATATTGCGATACTTGTGCGTGCGACATTTCAGATGCGTGTTATTGAAGACCGCTTTTTTGCCATTGGGATTCCTTATCGCATAATTGGTGGTCTGCGTTTTTATGAACGCATTGAAATTCGTGATGCAATCGCTTACTTCCGGATTGTGACATCACCTTCTGATGATCTGGCATTCGAACGCATTGTTAACACACCACGCCGCGGTATTGGGGATAAAACACGTCAAATCATATTCAAAGCTGCTCGATCAAATTCTCTTAGTCTGATTGAAGGTTCACAGTTTGCCGTAAAAAATGGGCAAATTAAGGGTAAAGCTGCCGTTGAACTTCAACTTTTAAGTGACAAAATCAGACAATGGCGTGATATGATGCATAATGACAAGGTTTCTCACGCTGAGTTAGCAGAATTGATTCTTGATGAAAGCGGCTACACGACGATGTGGCAGGCCGAAAAGACACCGGAAGCACCAGGAAGACTTGAAAACCTAAAGGAACTAACAAAATCAATCTCGGATTTTGATAATTTACAAGGTTTCTTAGAACATATTAGTTTGATGATTGCTAATGATACTGATATGGAGAGCGATAAGGTCACATTAATGACTCTGCATGCAGCAAAAGGTCTCGAATTTCCTTGTATTTTTTTACCAGGTTGGGAAGAAGAGGTTTTTCCATCAAAGCGTACCGAAGAAGAGAACGGTACTGCTGGCGTTGAGGAGGAACGCCGATTAGCTTATGTTGGAATAACAAGAGCGCAGGAGGTTTGTACCATTTCTTTTGCTGAAAGTCGTTTTGCATTTGGAAAAGTGCAAATGCAATTCCCATCGCGCTTTATTAATGAGTTACCAGAAGAGCATGTCGATATTTTGACATCAATGACTGGATCATACCGTAATGATTCTCGGCAAGATATGCAAGGCAGTACGATTGAAGAGCAATCTGCGTATGCAGGAACATACCACTCAGCTGGATGGAAGCGATTTCAATCTCGATCAAAGGCAGTTCGAAAGCTAAGCCCACCTCAGTTTACTAAGAAAGAAACTAATAATATGTCAAAAGGTAAATTCGCGCTTGGTGATCGTGTATTCCATATGAAATATGGTTATGGCTCTATTAAATCGGTTGACATTAATACATTAGAAATTGAATTTGAAAAGGCTGATATGAAGCGTGTGGATGTTCGTTATGTGCATCATATGAATGACATTCCTGAATAGCACATCATGAAATTTAATGCATTGTCGACACCGTTTTACTCCCTTGCAGGCGGAAGTAAATCATCAATTTTTGTAATGGAAATTTATAAAATTGTTGATTTATTTCTTGTTGGTTTCTTTTTGAATTTTGAGGATTCAGTGAAGTGAGAAGGCTTCCATTTTATATTCCATAATAGAAAGGCAACTAACTTGGTCGCGAATGTAATTGATGGTAAGAAATTTGCGCAAAACATGCGAAATAAGATTGCCGCTGATGTTAAAGAGCTAAAGGCCAAACATCATGTAACGCCAGAGCTAGCAGTAGTTTTGGTTGGTGAAAATCCTGCAAGTGAAGTCTATGTAAAGTCAAAGGAGCGTTATTGTAGTGAGGTGGGAATAAATTCCTGTACTCACCGAGTTGATGAAGAATCAGCAGGTGAAACTCTCTTTGCTTTGTTAGAAGTATTGAATGCTGATCTAGATGTGCATGGTATTTTGGTTCAGTTACCGTTGCCGTCATATTTGGATGAGGCGTTAGTTATTCGAGCAATTAGTCCTCAAAAAGATGTTGATGGTTTTCACATTTCAAATGTCGGATTGTTGGGGACGGGGCAAAAGTCACTGGTGCCGTGCACGCCATTGGGTTGCCTTCTTTTATTGCAGGATCAATATGATGATTTATCTGGATTGAACGTGGTTGTTGTTGGTCGCTCAAATATTGTTGGAAAACCCATGGCACAATTATTGTTGCAAGAAAATTGTACGGTTACAATAGCGCATAGTCGAAGCAGAGATATTCAAGAAATCACGCGGCAAGCAGATATTGTTGTTGCTGCTGTTGGTCGACCTCAATTTATTAAAGGCGATTGGATAAAAGAAGGAGCAACAATCATTGATGTTGGAATTAATCGCATAGCGTGTAGTGATGGAACCACAAGACTGGTTGGTGATGTTGATTTTGAGAGTGTGAAAAATATTGCTGGTGCCGTTACGCCTGTCCCGGGTGGTGTAGGGCCGATGACCATTGCCTGTTTATTATCCAATGTATTAACGACCTGTTGCAGAATGAAGGGGATAGAAGAACCAACAGGGTTCTTTGAATGACATTATGGGAGCATACAATGTGCGTAACAAGATCAACATCTCGCCAGTTTATTTTTTTAGTCGAGTGGTCCAGTGCAGATGACTTCACGTAACTTTTTTTGAATCATCACAGTTTCAACACCGTTAGGGATGATGATCAAAGATGTATAAACTCTCGTTCGATTTCCATTTTATGATAGAACATGGAATTAGGATCCTGTTTGGTAGGTATTGAACCTGTTATAAAAAGAATCGGAGATCCGGAAGGCTGTGATAAGGTAATCTCTAACCGAATGATAAGGTCATATTTCGGTTCAATATAACAATAAAGACATATATCTTCGAATGTCTGAGCACCATAGGTGCATACAGGATCGTCAGTTAGTAATTCAAGATCTAAATATCCCTAATTAGTGTCTGTTAAAAAACCCTAAATTCACTGGTAAAATTTTGAAAACATGTACTTTTCTGATACGTTTGTTCTGGCGAAGATTTCCATTGTATCAGCCAATCTTCGCTCAATTAAAGAAAAGGCATCCACATATTTCAGTTAAGTCAACACGTTGAAAAATATACTTTTATGCATGGTAAGCTCTTGAAATTTGAGAAAAATAGAGATTTTTTAAAAGACACTAATTAGCACCCACATCTCTTGCCTCTACACCAAGTCGTTCAGAAGCTAGGATCCGTTGACATCTATCGTGCGGCGATGATCCCTGCAATCAGGTAAATGCCCGCCTCGAAGCTGGATGCGGTCTTGTCGTATCGGGTTGCAATAGCCCGGAACTCCTTGATTTTACCGAAGACATTCTCAATTCGGTGCCGTTCCCGATAGGTGTCTCGGTCAAAGGTGCGCGGAAGCGTTCGGTTTTTCTTCGGCGGAATCACCGTCTTGACTCCGTGTTCCGCAAGCCTATCCAGTAAGGCGTCCGAGTCAAAGGCCTTGTCACCGATCAATGTCGTGAAAGCAATGTCTTGAAGAAGGTCGGGCATCGCCACCAGATCGTGACTCTGGCCGGGGAG
>JAPORV010000067.1 GCA_026710055.1 Aestuariivita sp. | reverse complement strand
GGAAGGAGAACCCTCGTTTATACTATGCAGCACAGCCTCTTGAGGCTTGTTGACCCGGGCTTTAAGAGAGAGGCAACCCCGCGACGAAAGTGACGTCTGGCAGTACCCAACCCGCCGATATCAGAGGGATCCACCGTCGAAAAATCTGTCTGCATTTTTTGCCCGTCATGATGTTGTGTGGAGGTACACGAGACATATGAGCCACAGAAATCAACCGGTCAATCCATATCAGAATATTACTCGTCAGCTATCTGCAATATTTTGCTTTGTATCAGCTTAATGTTCGTATCGCTCACGCCATACTGTTTTGCAAGTGTTGGCCATTTAGACAGACTAGATTTTGTGGTATCGATAATTTCGAGCGCACGCTCTTTTTTGATTTTTGCTTCTGCTGCCAGTTTTAAGAGATGTTCAACCTTCGGATTTCTACCTTCGCCCATAACCATTGTACTTTGCTCGCCATGTGGGCCAGATGAGAATGTGAGGTCATACGCTGGTGAGAGTTTCCATTCACCTTTGCTATCCATCAAATAGCTAAAGTTTTTGGAATGATCGTCACGGTTATGAGCCAGCACGTTAAATACGGTAAGTTGATAAAGTTTTTCAACCTCACGCACATCGCGGGTTAACATGCTTGTGAGCGCGATCAAATCTTCGTAATCAAGCGATGGGGCGCGAAAATCGGAATGCAACAAACCGCAAGCCGTATGCATGTGGTATCGCGTGTTACCATTACGGTCAAAACGCTTAATCGCAAAATAACCTGCGCCGCGCTCGGCTTCGAAAAGATGAACATCAGGCATGCCGATGCCAGTCTCTTTTGCCATCAGGGCATACACATATTCGATTGCGCCTGCGTCAATGCCGTCTTGGTTATTCGGGAATTTAACCATCCATGGCGTATAGAATTCCGGTAAATCATATATGCCATGAATGATATGATCCCGCTTATCGTTTACACCAATTAGCGCTTTTGGTCTTGCGCCTGCCGAAGATCCGTTCAAGGCTATCAGCTCCGCCAGTACGTCATTCGATTCGCCGTCCAGAACCTGTTGTGCTTGCGTGGCAAAGCTATCAAGACTTATGTCGTCTTGTGTATCGTCTGAACTGTAATTAGGCTCAAATACAAGTGCGCCAAGGGCGTGCGAACCTACATGTGCCAAGCGGTCTAGCGGCGTAATATCGGGTAGTAATTTGCCCTGAGACCTAAAAAAACGATCAAACAATAACCGTCCCCAGCCGTCAGGTAAGCTATCGTTAAATACGCCTGGCAAACCCTCAAAAAGATTATAATCAAAATTTTGAACACCTAGTCGTAAAGGCAAGCGCAGCGGTGATATTTCTATGCCGCTTTTTATGAAGGCGCTGTCATACTCAAAGTAAATCTTGTGCTTATGCGCGGCTAATCTGCCAGTAGTCTGAATACCTTTGCCAAAATTAATGCCGACCTTTACATCTGTTGCAGAGAGATAGTCACTCATTTGCGCGTCCCTCTCTTGCGCGTTGGTACGTTATCTGATTCCAGTACCTTATCAATGGATGAAAAGCTCTCTTCTTTTATTTGTGTTGCTTTCAAGATGTCCTCTAATCCACCAAGCACCGTGTGGAGCTTCAGAAATGACTCCAGAGATAGAGCGCCTGTGCGTTCGAACTTGCGAAGCGTTGGTAATGCGACACCAGAGCGATCCGCAAGACCTTCCTGCGTCAATTCCATTTGCAGACGCCGCGCACGCACTTGCTCTGCGAGCTTTTTTTGTACTTTCGCTGGCGTTATAAGTGATACCATAATATCACCAATATACATTAAATTCTATTTATTGATATTATAATATCAATTAAATAAGAAATCAAGTGAACTGTGACTATAAGTGTTTTTCATGGGCTGTAAGTGAATTTCACAAGAGTATTCTTCTTTGTAATTCGCGCATGCTTTTCATGAAAAGGTCAATTTACGCGCGTTTTTTAAGAACCGCACACAATTCTCATGGGTGATCCATATAAAAATATTCGCGAATATTTTTGATGAGGCCACCACGAACAAAATCGCGTACTCCTATTAATAATAACAGAGGTATGTGTGTAGCTATGCCGAACAGATTGTTCTAATGTGGTTTTTTTGTGCCTCGTACATTGGGTTGACCGGCGCCTACGGATTTCATAGTTACTTCTGGCGCATTAGGAAATGCGGTGGGCAAAGCGGCAGGATTTGCTTAGCAACAAAACAATTTTCTGGTATGCGCCCCCTTAAGATCAGCAGAAAATCGTCACTATCGGGAACCTTGGTACGCGTACCAAGGTCGGGCTCGCTTGTTTTCTTATGCGCATACCGGCGGTAATAAAGGATTTATAGACTCGTGGATCATCGTCCCCTTAACATTTTGTCTCCGTACGTCGGTGTCGCAGGACTCGACCTCGGTATCCGAGTGGTGCAGCCAGATGCTCGCACAGTCTGTTATGTCGAGATCGAAGCCTTTGCGTGCGAAATCCTTGCAACGCGCATGGAAAACAAAACTATGGGTGAAGCGTCCGTTTGGACGGATTTACGATCCTTTAAAGGCAAGCCATGGCGTGGCAGTGTAGATATCATCACTACAGGATATCTGTGCCAGCCACTTTCCGGCGCTGGAAAACAAAAAGGTAAAGACGACCCACGCCACCTCTGGCCAGATGTGTTCAGGGTTGTGCGAAAGGTACGCCCTAAGATCTGTTTATTTGAATACGTCCCCGGACATTTACGATTAGGGTTTGAACAAGTCCATGATGACTTATCAGGATTAGGTTACTGTGTTAAGGCGGGCTTGTTATCTGCGTAGGAAGTCGGTAGCACTCACAAATGCGAGGGCCTCTTCATTCTGGCGTATCGTGAAAGCGATTACCGATCAGGGGGGCTCTGAAATTCGAGAGCGCGGGGCAGCATATCTAGGCAGGTAGCCCTCTGTGGTCGACAGTCCGTATCTCTTCTGAGAACGGCTCGTGTTAGAAGGTGATCAAGAACGGCAATCTGGAATGCCGTCTGGAAGTCGGTAGTGAACTGGCCGCCGCTTATTACGCAGGATTTCAAAAAACGCGAGCCGAATTCTTTTCTGAAAGGACTGGCGGAGACATCTGTCAATTGGGTCACGGTGAACACGTTGGATCACTTGCTAACGAGATCACCAGAGGCGCTGGAAAAGATGATGGGACCGAACGGCCAGCATGCGGACCGATCACACTCAAGCAATCTGCGCGAGCAAATTATGTGGCCGACAATAGCGGTGCAAGAATCCAAGAATAATGCGGAGCCGAGCCAATTTGCCCACAACACCAAACTGCTGAATGTGGAAGCTATTTACCATTCCTACCCGAACCCGAAGGCAATTGGGACGGAATTCCTGCTGCTCTTAAACCTGCAATTTGTCGAACGGCTGATTGGCTGGCACATCGGGGGGAATGCATTTGCGCTTGTAGAAATGGTGTCGCCCCATTGGCTGCCGCTCATGCTTGGGGAGTTCTTACAACTGCAGCAAATGGAGGAAATAAAAACCATGACTGACTTAAAATCAGACGATTTAAAAATTGAATATATGCCAGTGGATGATCTTATTCCCTACGCCCAAAATGTACGCGTGCACTCGGAAACGCAGGTCGTACAGATTACCGCATCCAAGACGGAGTTTAGCTTTGTAAGCCTAATCTTATTGGGTGATAACAATGTGATTATCGCTGGGCATGGGCGTTTAATGGCTGTCAAGATGCTGGTTGTTGCTCAGATACCGGTGATTTTCCTCAAACATTTGAATGAGGCACAGTGCCACGCGCTGGTGATTGCGGATAATAAAATTGCTAAAATGCTGGTTGGTATGAAAACCTGCTGCGCGAGGAATTGTCGGTGCCAGTATATTAACATTATTGAATTGATGTTAGAAGCTAGAAAATTGTTGTCTTATTTGTATTGAATGATAATGCGCAGCAGAGCCCGTCCTATCCCCTTCCCGGTTCATCATCCGCAGGTATGGGCCCGCAAGCGCTGAACTGTCCCGTCACCCGCGCTTAAGGCGGTTTATCCTTGTCCGCCTTCTCATCCAGACAGTCACCTTCAATCTAAAGAACCCCTATGGCACACCGTTCTCATTCACCACAAAGGTACTATGCCTATGACCTATGTTCCCGCAAACCCTTTCGGGCAGGAGATCACACCTAGACCAGTGCATCGCCCCTTTGTCGCAACGTTTAGGTCAGACCCCCTTCTGAATCAGCAAGGCCGTTGTCGCCCCTCTGATCCGATACAGGCTCAGCTCTCAATTGGTCGCCAGATTAGCGTCCGGTGTGAACGCCTCGGCGTTAGTCCACTCCGTCATGCGATCATACCCGATGACAACAGCTTCATCACTACTGGCGGCAGAAAAGAATGTCTTTGACGGTGCCATAGCTTGTATCCTGACTGACGTCACCAACCGTTTGACAAAAGGCTTTATGAGAAGTGCGTCCCTCGATTCATGTATTGCCTGAATGTTCATTGCCCGCCACTCTCGGTCTAACGGCCACCGTCAGATACCTTCACGCTCCGTCGTTTGGTGAGGTAAGGAATGACGTCCCCGTTCTGAACTCTTGTCCCGCCCACATCAGCGGCGCCTGAGAGCGTCTCGCAACACACAGGCATGATGCTGTAGCACACCTCAAAATCCAAGTGCAAATACCTTAAAACAGGACCCTATGGCTTTTGATGCCAGATGCTGATATGCTATCGCGGGCGAATGAAAAACTGCGATAGTCCCACTACCCGGGATAGCAGACGGGCTCTGGTTTTCGTGTCGACCAACTGCACCGCCAATTCCAACACCTTGTTAATACCGTCAGGCATATCCATCGCTTGTGACACCAGTGCGAACAGGATAAACGGGCCGGAGGCCGTCTGCTTATAGGCAACGCCTAGGGGTAACTTGATCCGACCTGCCGTCTCAAGCTCCTGTTATGCCGCTAAGCAACCGAATTGACGCCGTGCGCCCTATGCATCGACAAACGCAAAGCGTTCGTACACTGCGCGGGCAAAGGCTATGGACCCCGAGAAGGTCGCAGGCGGGGGCATACCGGTCAGGATGCGCTGTCCTTCTGGCGACAATAACGTCTGGCGGGTTGATACGAGAGGGGCTATGGTGATAAAATTTTGAATTAAAATGACAATTCGGTCTTTACATAACCTCATGAGCACCTTCCGAGGCTTGTTCAGAGATCATTTGTTAAATGGGTGGGGTGCGCTGACAGGAGACAGTCTTTCAGGGTGATGGAGCGCGTGTGACAATCACAAGGAAGTGCGGCAAAGGATGTGTTCATAATCTTGAGTAACTCTGGTATCGATAGATGCTTTCTGAAAGAAAGTTTCATGATCCTGCTTGATTTTTGTAAATATTTGAAATGATTAAATAAAAATTTAATGAGCAATTACTGGCGAAGAAACCATAAAAAGATGCGGAAGTGGCTTCCGTTATATACTCAAAGATTGAGGAGGGTTCATTTGATTTCTATTAGGCTTTTCGTAAAGAAATAACACGGCATTCAGTAGACATTGTAACCACGGTAATCACGGGTGGGCTTGTAAATGACTTGAATGTGCACAAAGTTCAGATCAATACCTAGCTTCAAGCGGGCATGTGAAGATGGTACAATTAAAAAACATTCAAGACCAGTTCGATATTAAATTTTCAAACGGTTATAGTGTTCAAAGAGATAAATTATATCAATTAGAGTTTATGGACATCTGTTCTTAAAGCTTGTCTGGTTCTCGGTTACTCAGCATCGTGAATCGCCCCAAATTAGGTGATCACTGAGCCATGAAGGAACAGACAAATGAATACGGATCGAACCGTTTCGACGGATGAGATATGTGAGCGGATTGAACCGCTTCTTTCGGGAAAGGAAACGGATACTGGTCAAACCGCGGTTTTTTGAGGCGGTACTATGGCGGTTTCGCACGGGCGCGCCATCGCGGGATATTCCCGCGTCTTTTGGCAACGGGAATAGTGTCTTCCAGGGTGTGCAGAAGGGTCTTTTCAGTGTGTTATCACAGGATTTCGATGTTTATGTCGGATTAGTGGATGGTTCAATCCTGCAAGCCCACGCAAAGGCTTTTGGGTCAAACAAGGGGATCATAGGAAGGCATTGGCTGCTCAAAGAGTGGTTTGACGCGCAAGATCGTCGCGGTTGGAAAGCTAATTCGTTTTGTTGTTCTGCCTAGTCTGAGCCACGTTCTGATGGCAATGCTTGACCTTCTCCAGGACGTCTCATGTAAGAGGTTGATTGGCGACAAGGTCTTTGACTCGGACGCCTTATTTGAGGCTCTTGCAGAACGGGGGTTTGATGTGTGATTTCTCCGAATAAGAACCGAGCTCTTCAAAAGACTTTTGACCGAGACATATATCGGGAAGGACATCGGATTGAGAATGTTTTCGTCACAATCAAGGCGTTTCGGGCGATCATGACGTGATACGACAAGATCGCGTCAGGCTTCGCAGCGAGCATTTATCGGATTGCAGAGATCACCGCTGCACGATAAATGACCATGGGTTCTGATTAATTTAACATAGAAAATATCATAAGATGGAGCTGAAAAGTTTTTGGAAATTGTTGGTAAGCGTTGGGTTAGGCGGTGACGGTTGGTTGTTGACGGCGCTCAAAAAGTGTAGATATCTGACCAAAAGCCGCTAGTAAGTCATCGTTTCTTTCAACATCGCTTGAAGACATCATAGAACAGAAGCGCACCCGCTTTTAGATGCTTGTTGGTCAAGGATCGCTCAATCCAGTATCGGTGCCTATAGCATTATCACTTTCAAGTTTTTGATCACTTGGATTAATTGTTATGCCGGAAAGTGAAAGTTGGGTGTAACATTTGCTCTGAATTGGTTCGCCGACAATACATTTTGCCAGATGTTAAACAGGTGACTGATGGATGCTATTAGAGCATTGATCAGTATCCATTAACCATTCATTCAATTTTGACCAACGTTGTCTGACATTCGCTCTTTTTACGGCAATTCTTAACGCCTTTTGTTGGCCAATAATGACGACTAATTGCTTTCCGCGTGTTACTGCAGTATAAAACAGATTGCGCTGGAGCATCACATAGTGTGACATCATTATTGGTATAATCACCGCTGGATACTCGGAACCTTGGCTTTTATGGATTGTCGCTGCATAAGAGGGTACGAGTGTATCAAGTTCCCCAAAACTAAAGTCAACCTCTTGTCCGTCAAAATCAATTGAAACTTCCTGCTCCTCGTTGTTAATGTTCTTGATTCGACCAATGTCACCGTTGAATACATCTTTATCGTAGTCATTCTTGACTTGCATCACTTTATCGCCAGAAGCAAATTTCCATCCGAATTTTGTTATGCTGTTTGGTGGGTTCGGATTTAAGGCTGCCTGCAAAGCAAAATTTATTGCTTGGGCACCGACACCACCTTTATTCATCGGGCATAACACTTGAATATCTTTGATCGGATCAAGTTTAAAGCGCATTGGAATTCGTTGAGTAACTAATTGAATAATTCTTTTGACAGCATTTTCAGCTTCATCGGTTTGAATAAAATAAAGATCAGTTAATTCAGTAGGCGCATTTAATTTCGGTAAGTATCCAGAGTTAATTGCGTGTGCAGTTGAAATAATTTTGCTTTCCGCGGCTTGTCGAAAAACTTCGGTTAATCGGACGACCGGTACACTGTTTGAATGAATAATGTCTGCTAAGACTTGGCCAGGTCCAACTGAAGGCAACTGATCAATGTCACCAACAATGAGCAACCCGGCGGAACTTGGAATGGCTTCCAGAAGTGATTTCATTAAACGCACATCAACCATTGAGCATTCGTCAATTACAAGGAGGTCGCACTTGATGTGATGATCAGCATTTCGCTTGAAACCAAAAGTTGTAGGATCAAATTCCAGCATTCGGTGAATGGTCTTTGCAGACATTCCGGTAGCTTCTGTCATGCGTTTTGCAGCTCGACCTGTAGGTGCACATAACTTTATCTTTATTGATTTAGCAGTGAGAATTTGAAGAATTGAATTGACAATGGTTGTTTTCCCAACGCCCGGACCGCCTGTAATGACGGTAATTTTAGATTTTAGAGCCAGTCTGATTGCTTCTGTTTGACTTGCGGCGAGTTTAAGGCCAGTTTTTTCTTCGACCCAAGGCAGTGCTTTATCAGCGTCAATATATGGCCAAGGAGTTTTATCTGCTTGAATGCGTTGTATATTTTCTGCGAGGATGTGTTCCGCACGGTAGAGTCCGTTCAAAAAAATACATTCAGTGTTTTCAATGTGATCTGAGATAACTGTTTTGTTGGTAAGTTCAATGTTCAGCGCACTTTCAACTAAGCTAATTGGAACTTCAAGAAGTTTCTCAGCGCGGCTATATAATTCATGTCGCGGCAGTCCGCAGTGCCCATCATTGAGCGCTTCAAAAAGCGTAAATGAAATCCCTGCTTGTACGCGAATCATTGATGATTTTTCTATTCCAATTTTTCCAGCAATCAGATCAGCGGTGCGAAATCCAATTCCGTGTATGTCTCTTGATAAGCGGTAAGGGTTTCTGCTCATTATCTGAATTGCTTCTTGACCATACGTCTTATAGATTCGCACTGCTCGCGCAGACCCTACGCCATGTTGATGCAAGAAAAGCATGATCTCTCTAACAATTTTTTGACTTGCCCACCCTTTAATGATTTTTTTTGCACGCTTAGGGCCAATACCTTCGATTTCACGCAGGCGTTTAGGTGATTGTTCAATGATATCAAAAATACGCATGCCAAATTCATCAACCATTCGTTTGGCATAAATCGTACCAATGCCGTAAATCATACCAGACGCTAAGTATTTTCTGATTCCGTCTAGACTCGTAGGTGTGCTGGCCTTAATGAATTTTGCCTTGAATTGACGTCCATGTTTGTAGTCATTGAACCAAGAGCCAGAAGCCGATATCCATTCCCCTGCAGAAATCGTTGAAATCCAACCAACAGTTGTCACCATCTCTTGATACCCACGTGCTTTAACACGTAGAACGCAAAATCCATTTTCCTCGTTGTGATAAGTCACACGTTCAACCATGCCTGAAAGAGTTTCAGTAGGAGTATCGTGATCAATAGGATTGCTCATGAGTTCGACACTTGCTTCATGAATTTTTAGTAAAAACAATCATCATCGGCTTTGTCAAAACCTATGTGGGGATAGGAATACTTGGAATAGAGGTATTACAGAACTTAGTAAAAAATAAGGTAACTACTCGCCTCCTTAAATTAGCTTGATTTTTTTTGGAATTACACACATAAATTTGCAAGAATTCAATTTCGCGGGTGAGTCCCTTGATTCTACTTATGTCTATCGACTTGGAGAGTTGGACTTTGGCAAAATAAAAGTCTAATGAAGGGAGCGCGTAGTTACAAAACAAGATGATATGTCTAGGACTTAAATTTAAAATGCCTGAATAATAGTTTATGTCTTTTTTCTCCGTTGAATTCCTTTAGCAAGTAATTGTCTCTTGCATAGATGTAGCTGCTTGAAGGATCATTGTAGCAGACGCAACATAGGTAAATTAAATCAGCCTACGATGCAAAACCCGAATTTATTCAAAATATCAAAAGGTCTTATTCTTGCGGTGAAACCATTAGTGTGACTAGAACTTATTGTTTGACAACATTCATTTGGTATAATGAAGCAAAAACAATGATATGCAGAAAAAATAACTTAAATTTTGCGGGAATTTGTGCAACTGATCTGTTTATCTGCTGCAGTTTTAGAATGGATAATCCCTTTAATGACAAAAAGAATAGTTGATTGATGGAATTTGTATTTTATGACTTTGAGACTACGGGTGTTTCGCCTGAATTTGATCAACCTTTACAATTTGCCGGGATTCGAACAAACGAAGATTTCGAAGAGATAGAAAGGGTTAATTTTCGATGCCGACTGGCACCGCATATTTTGCCGTCGCCATATGCGCTTGTTGTTACAGGAATTAAACCTGAACAATTAATAGATACAAGACTCCCTTCACTTTTTGAGTTTTCGCAGCGTCTATTCGATTTGACCGAGCGCTGGGCCCCCGCTATTTGGTTGGGGTATAACTCAATAAATTTTGATGAAGAAGTACTGAGGCAGGTTTTCTATCAGAATTTACTTCCCAATATTTTTGCAACGCAATTCAATGGTAATTTACGCTTTGATGTTATGAAGTTAGTTTACGCAGTTGCTGCGACAAACCCGGGTTCATTGACGTGGGAGGTGGATGACGCAGGTAATCCTATCTTAAAGCTTGATAGTCTTGCGCCTGCGAATGGCTTTTCTCGACATAACGCTCATGATGCAATGGGTGATGTCGAAGCAACTATTCATATTGCCAAGAAGATTAAGGAACATAATAATTCATTATGGCATCAGTTGCTGGAGAACTCTCGGAAGGATGTTGTTTTTGGAAAACTAAACACTTATCAACCACATGATTTGGTTGTTCGATTTGGTAAAGAGTCTCCCATGACAATAACAGGATGTCTATGTGGTTATTCATCTGATAATCCCAATCGTGCTATTTTTTTTGATCTTGGCGCCGCAGATCCAAGTGATTGGTTAGATGCATCTATTTCTGATCTTGTTAGCGTAATGGCTAAGCGGCCTACATTTCTATATAGTATTTCGGTAAATAAAGTGCCCGTACTTTTGGGCACCTCTAAATTTGGGGCTGAGCATCAGAAACGTGCTGCTATTATTGCAGCTTCGTTCGAATTTCGAAAGCGCGTGGGTAAAGCACTAGCGGCCAGGTTTGCTGATGTCTCAATGTCGATTTCATTGCCAGTAGAAAAGCAGATATATAGTGGATTTTACTCAAAGAATGATTCCGAATTATTGGAACAGTTTCGCCGTAGTAATTGGACAAAGCGGTTTGAACTTTTGTCTGATTTATCAGATCAGAGATTGCGACAACTAGGACGGCGCCTTATTGCATTCAATTGTCCAGACCTTCTTTCTCCGAATGACAAAAAACGGTACCGCAATTTTCTTACAAAAAAATTGATAGCTACAACTACCTCAATAGAGGAACCGGAATGGATAACGATTAAAAAAGCGAGAGAAGAAATTATCTATCTCCGTGAGAAAACAAACATTGATCCTGCTATAATGACGGCTATTGAGGATTTCTACGATTCATGGAAGACGAATTAGGAATGTTGGGAATTTTCCTTGTTCAAATATGAAAATAAGTCATTTTTTTGGAACAGCGAGAGTTCTTTCGTAATTTAATCTTAGAATTGCGAATATGTCATCTATCGCTTTAAAGATAGCCCGCTGTAGATTACAAAGGTTTCGTAAAATTCACATTACCGTAATGACAAGAAAAATAACATTTGCGATTCCCCACAAAGTCATTTGATAATGGGTATTTTGAATGCCTTCATAAACATACCAATAGCAGAAATAATTTCCCATAACCAAAAAGCCAGCCCAAATTGTTGTGAATGCAGTAGCCCCAACGAGAGCAATTGTATGGGCTACTTCAAACGCGATTGCATGATTTAACGCCATTATGAGGCAAATAAAGCCCACCCATAACGTGATAGATGTGAAAGATTCAATAATGATGACTAAAAGAAAGGCTAATTTCTGGATGGTTCTGTTGACTATAGCTCGATGCGAAACGCGGTTATAAACTTCTGGGAAGTCACTTTGCAGAAGTTCCATTGATAAAACTTGTGAGGTATAGTTTTCGTTATTTTTCGGATATCGGATATTGTCATAAACCCCTATCGTCAGCCAAGCTGCCATTAGGGCGAGAAAGATGGTTTGTGAAATGAGTACCATCGTCTCAAACATGTTTACGTCCGTTGGTGTATCGAAGAAGAAAGAGCCGTCAATTAAGACGGCCCTATTAATTTATAAGTTTATGTCCAAGCAAGTTTTGCCGGATGAATTTCAAAACTAATGTGTTGCTCACCACCGACAAGATTAATCTTTGTATGATTATATAGTGAACGCCAGTATGGTTGAATAGTGACAGCGTCATCTTGGAGGATTTTTTGTCCTTTTTCCATGAGTGCGCGACGTTTTTCTACATCAGCCACAGCTAAGGCTTCCTCAAGGATTTTATCAAATTCTGGATTTGAATAGCCAAATTCGTTCCACGCTTCGCCGGACCGGTAGGCCAAACCCCAAATTTGAACACCAAGAGGACGGTGGTTCCAGTTGGTTGAACTAAATGGGTACTTAGCCCAATCATTCCAGAAGGTTTCTCCTGGCAATACCGTTCTCTTAATGTTAAAGCCGGCATCACGGAGTTGAGCTGCAACGGCATCTGTGGTGTCTTTTCGCCAACCATCAGCAATAGAAGTAATTTCAAATTCATGATCACTCATTCCAGCCTCATCCAATAGTGCCTTTGCGGCTGTAGGATCGACTTTTTGCGGCGGCAGTTCGGCATATTCTGGATGCACAGGGCTAACATGGTGGTTTTCGGCTGGAATACCACGATTACCGTAACCCAATTCAAGAAGAACAGAATTATCAATAGCCATTTGGATTGCTTTACGCACTCGCAAGTCAGCATAAGGTGTCTTGCCATTAACCTCAGCGAGTTGGTTAGTACGAATAACAATAGTTGCAGCCGTCACAATTTCATGTTGTGACCAGCCATCAAGTCCACCGATGATATCGATAAAGTCACCGTCAACAGAATAAAGCATGTCGATTTCATCGGCTTCTGCAGCAGCTACCCATGCTGAGGGTTCAATACCGAAATCAATAAACTCGACGCGATCTAACCAAGCGCCGTTGCCAGTATTCCACCACGTATGATCGTTGTTACGCACCAATACACCCTTGACTCCCACTTCAAGACTTTCTGGTAGATATGGGCCAGTACCAATTGGGTTTGATAGCATATCGTCTGGATTGTGCGATGAATGAACAATTGCCGCAGGATAATCAGCCATTCCGGGGATTAAGGAAATGTCCGGCTTTGGAAGATTGAGCCGTACTGTATGACCATCAACAATTTCAATGACGCCATCTGCCGCTTTGCCTGTATCCTCATCAATCAGCGTGGCCATACGGCCGGCCATTGAATTTCCTTCGACGCCTTTTTCACACCACCCTTCAATATTTCGAGCGACATCTTCTGCTGTAAAGTCATCGCCATTGTTCCATTTTACGCCTTTGCGAACGTTTAGAGTGTAAACGGTCGCATCATTGTTGACTTCCCAACTCTCCAATAGATTTGGCCCGAATGCTCCATCACGACTATAATCAATTAAATATTCAAGCCAGCCGCGTGAAAAATTAGCAATTTGCGACCAGTCGTAGGTGCGCGGATCTTTGAGCGCACGTACTTCTTGCTGAATGCGGACAATGCCGCCCATTTTATGACCATCCGCTTTTGCTGGTGTCGGTGCTGCCAGACCAAGCATGGCGTAGGCTGTTGCAGATGTCGCACCAAATGCAGTAGCGGTTGCGAGAAACTCCCGCCGATTTATTGAATCCTCCCTAACTTTCGCGGCGCTCCTAATAATTGAGGCCGGAAGAGGTTTCCCAGTACGGGTATAAAATGTCATTGAATGCCTTTCTCTTTACAGATTATCGTAGGAGGCTAGAATTAGCTTAAAAATTAAGTTAAGCCTTGCGAGGTTTAATCTTTTCGCAAGTATGTCACGTCATACCTGATCACCACCTGCATTTTTTGCTGATCAGAGATCATTGATGTCAATGGTCGACGCTATTATCCTACATTTGAAAAAACAAACTATGTCTGTTTTTATTTTTTTCAAGACATGTTTTAAAATAACCTTCGGTCAATCGGAAAATAACGATTTAGTAACATTTGATGTGAAATATCCAAAAATTAGAAAAAATTGCTTTTCCAGTGTGAGTCATTTGCAAAAGTCAGCGAAAATTTTGGATGTGATGGCGGAAAAAAGGATGATATAAAATCGAAGCAATCGCTCAATGAATACAAGTCCCCTGAAGCCGATTTATTCGACAAAATCAGATCACATCATCACCATATCGGGCAGAGTATGAACATCCGCGCAGGGCGCGATTCTTGTATGGTGTGCTAACTTTTCTACCCTATGTTGTGTCCCTGAGCTGCCAGCGCAACGCGAATTGCGCGATTGTCATTGGCGGGCGATGGGGGCACCCAGTCGCCTTGGCGATTGAAGCGTGGTACCAAGTCCTTCCAAACCCGATCAAAGCGATTGGACTTGCATAAGGCTCGGATGCGCAGAACGCCTTGACCACCGTCTCGCCCCCCGCTCTGACCAGAGCGCTTCATCCGGGTCGTGACCAGAACTTTGTTCGCGGCCTCAACGGCACCCGACCCGATGGCGAACCCTGCTTTCGCGGCATTCGCGTCATCCATACGATGGCGGTTGTTCCGAACATACCCCCGTTCCCGACGGATGCAGATTTCCCCTTTTTCCTTGCGTAAGAGATGGCGCAATGCATCAATGACTTTGGCCGC
>JAPORV010000211.1 GCA_026710055.1 Aestuariivita sp. | reverse complement strand
ATTTCTCAACAAGTTTGATATGATGATGAAAAATATTCATATTCGTCTTTTGGCAAGCGTCAGAAAAAAGGGGGAGTGGGGATTAACAGACACTACTTTAGCTGGTATTTGTAGTAATGACAATAAGTTCTCTGGGTTAGTCGATAGTTCAATTATGGTATTTTATTGAAATATGTCCGAAGAAAGAGATATTACTTCGAATTTGAGATAGGTGTTGATCGCATAAATGACTGTGATTAATGCAGTGAAAGCAACAATTTTGCATTGACGGCAAACTAAAAACGCGATACACATATTAAGTGTGCGCGGTTGTAGCTCAGTTGGTTAGAGTATCGGCCTGTCACGCCGGGGGTCGCGGGTTCGAGTCCCGTCAACCGCGCCATTTAATGTTCCAAATTTTCATCAATGCTTTGCGAATACCAACTACGCAGTATAGTGGTTTCACTCTATCAAGAGCCATTAGGGTAACAAAGAAACTTATTTAGTAATCCAGTGGTCAGTGATTTGCTTCTGGAACTTTTGTTTGGTGAGCTAAATATTTTTTTAATATCCGAGATAACAGTATTTTTCTCAACACAGACGATCCCTTTGAGTCAGATTGTTTAAAAGTGTATGTTCGATGAAAACAAACGTTCACGCAAAGCTCTCGGTCGCACCAATGATGGATTGCACCGATCGCCATTGTCGATACTTCCATCGACTTTTTTCAAAACAAGTTTTGTTATACACTGAAATGGTGACGAGTTCTGCTCTTGTTAAAGGTAATGCTTTACATTTGTTGACCTTTAATGACGCAGAACATCCTGTTGCTTTTCAATTGGGGGGATCGGACCCAGAGGAATTGGCTGAGGCGGCTCAAATCGTTTCTGAGGCAGGTTACGATGAAATCAATCTCAATGTCGGTTGTCCATCAAATCGTGTAAAATTCGCAAGTTTCGGCGCGATTTTAATGAAGCAACCACAGGTAGTCGAAAAATCAATTGAAGCTATTCGAAGGCGAATTGATATTGACATCACAGTGAAATGTCGAATTGGTGTCGATAAACAAAATCCGAAATATGTCCTTCCTGATTTACTCAATCGGCTCGCTGACGTTGGATGTACACGTGTGATTATTCATGCGCGAAAAGCCCTGCTTAATGGGTTAAGCCCAAAGGAAAATCGTGATATTCCGCCACTTCAATATGATTTGGTTTATAAAATGAAGGAGCAATTTCCCAACTTTCATATCTCGTTGAATGGCGGCGTCACTTCACTCAATCAGGTTGAGAGTTTAATTGATGCAGGTATTGATGGTGTAATGATCGGCAGGGCGGCCTACAATCAACCTGTGAATATTCTCAGTCAAGCGGATAGACGTATCTTCGGCATTGGTGCTGATACTGACCCCATTGAGATTGCCACAAAAATGATATCTTACATCAATGGACACTTGGAATCCGGTGGACGTTTGCACCAAGTCACTCGGCATATGCTTGGTTTGTTTTGGGGACAATCTGGTGCGAGAGATTGGCGCCGTGCGTTGTCGGAGAATGCGATCAGAGACAATGCAACGTCAGAAGTTATTAAGGTTGCGTTACAACGATTTTTGGGAGCAAAGTATTATTGTGCCGAAGAAATAGCTGAGTAACTTAGTTTTTGGCTGTAGGAGAGCGTTTAGTGCCGGAAATGATTCTTCTCTTATATATGTTTATTCTTTTGCTGCTCATTGGTGCAGTAGCCGGTATACTTGCCGGGTTACTGGGTGTTGGCGGTGGCGTTGTGTTGGTGGCTGCATTTTTTTATGCCTTCCAAACGCTGGGCTATGATAGCCCGCAACTGATGCAAATCTGTCTTGCAACATCACTTACAACAATTATTGTAACATCCGTTCGTTCTGTTATGGGGCATCATAAGAATGGTGCGGTCGATTGGAAAATTCTGCAAAAGTGGGCACCAGGAATAGTAATTGGCGCTATTGGCGGTGTCATGATCGTCGCAACATTAACTTCTCAGAATTTACAGATTATTTTTGGAATTTTGGCATTTCTTGTTGGTTTATACATGGGTTTTGGTAAACATTATTGGCGGCTTGGCGATAATATGCCAACAGGAGTATTTCGAGTGATATTATCTCCAATCGTTGGATTTCTTTCTGTTCTCATGGGCATAGGCGGTGGTAGCTTCGGAGTGCCACTGATGACATTGTACGGTCAAACAATGCACAAAGCTGTCGCAACTTCTGCTGGTTTCGGTGTGATTATCGCCGTTCCTTCTGTTATGGCGTTTTTGTTGATGCCAATTGATACACAGTCAAGACCACCATTTAATATTGGTGCTGTAAATTTGGTTGCTTTTGTTGTGGTCATTATGATGACCTTGCTTACAACACCATTGGGCGTTCGTATGGCACATGCCATAGATCCAGTCCCTTTGCGAAAAATATTTGCCATTTTTTTAGTCATCGTTGCATTAAATATACTTCGCCAAGCTTTCAGTTGACGTTTTATTTTTCTAGAAATGATATCAGATGGCGGTCGGAAGTGATTATTTGCCTTTCTGCTTATCCACTTTTTTGCCGCTGTTTTACTCGACCTTTTCTGCCACCTCGTCGTTTTCTCAGTCGTGTTGCTCGAGAGGGTAATTCCACCAGCACTCTTTCTCGCTCATCGGAACTCATGCTGGACCATCGCGCAATTTCATCAAGTGACCGATGACATCCCGTACAGAGTCGTTCATACCGATCTACGACGCAAACCTGAATACACGGCGACTGAATTTCGTTACGTCGCCATATTTTTTTTGTCATTCTGAGACGCTTTTTCGTGATAATTCAAACGATCAATCAATCCTTGTAAAATAAAGCTGGCAGCGATATGATCAATATGCTTTGGTTGTCTTTTTGGAGATGTCTCTGTTTCGGATAACAGACGTTCTGATGCAACCGTACTGAGCCGTTCATCCCAAAAGGTAATTGGTAAGTTAGTGAATTTGGTAAGGTTTCGTGCAAACGTACGCGTCGACTGACAGCGGGGACCTTCAGAACCGTCCATGTTCAGAGGCAAACCGAGTACTAACCCGCCGGAGAAACGGCTTTGGATAATGCTCAGAAGATGCTCAATATCTCGGGAGAATTTCGTACGGTGAATTGTTTCGAGAGGGCTGGCAATTCTCCAATTACGATCAGATACAGCAATACCAATTGTCTTTGAGCCTAAATCCATTCCAATGAGCGTTTTATTCTTTTCGACAGATTTATGAAATTCTAACACGTCGTTTGTAATCATGGGATAAGATCGGCTTGTCGAGCACTTTCATTGAGAATTTGTAAGGCCAATGTGTTGTCTGCAAATTCAACTAAAGCAGAGTCGTAAGCCGCTTTTGCATCATTTAAACGATTTAAAACTACCAGTGATCGAATGAGTCTGGTCCATTCGTCAACAGTGCCGCCTTCATCACTTAATCGTTGGTTCAATGATTCAACCATGCTGGCAATCATTTCTGCCTGTTCAGAGGGTGGAAGTTCAGAAATCTCATCAATCTCATTCTGAGTTGGACCAGTTATTTGATTTATCGGCGAAAGAACAAAATTATGTTTTCCCGCACGTGCTGCGACATCCTGTATTTGAATACGAATTGGCTCTATCCAAGCAGCATCTTGTTGACCTTCTTCTAACAATTTCGACCAAATAGCAAAAGCTTGGTCGGGGCGTCCAATCTGATTTTTCATCTGACCCAGATAATATCTTGCTGTTCCCGATATCGGATTCAATTGCAGTGCCTTGATTAAAGCATTTTCCGCTTTCGGAGATACGTAACCTCCTGCCGCTAAAATTAACAATTCGGCATAATTGGCCCAGTCCTCCGCAGTACTTTCGTTTCCCTGGAGTTGCAGAACTTGTTCTTGTGCTGTATATCCTGCAATGAAATCGCCTAGCACTGCTTCATATTTAGCCAGTAAGATTTGACCTTGAAGAGAATCTGGCTGCTCAGTAGTTTTTTCCCGAAGACGTTGCATTAGTAATAAAAAATCCTCTGATACGTCCTCATTTTTGGTTTTCGATATTGTATTTTCTGCTTCAGACTGACTGGGTCTATTTTTACTGTTTTCCTCCAATCTCGCTAACCTCTCAGATAAGCCAAGGTCACCATATCCAGGCGCTCCTAGTTCGCGATAGAGAAAAATAGATCCAAGCGTTAAAAATATACCACTTATGATAGCAATAAAAAGTCTTCCTGAATAACTTTCTTGACGGTTTATCCTATCGTTGATCAATTGAGAATCTGCTGCCAGAATACGTCGTGAAATTTCCGTCCGTAATCTTTCGGCATTCTCTTGTTCAATCACGCCTCTTGTTAGGTCGCGGTCTATCTCCTTTAGTTGATCGCGATAAACACGTAAATTATATTCTGCAGATGATTCGTTTTTCTCATTTTTCTGGAGTAAAGTAAATCCAAGGAGTAATCCAATCGTGATTGATAATGTACCAGTGATTAGCCAAAAAATCATATCAATTACTTAAAACAATTTTGAAACCAAAGATCATTCGATAACGATGTTACCAAACATGTCAAAAAAATAGTATTGTAGTAAAATCCGAGCATCAATTTTTCAATTCATTGTTTGTTATCTTTGTGTGGATATTCTATTCATTTAGTCGAGTTGGATATAGACATACCAATTTCAGTATTTGTTCTTCAGGTTAATTAACATATAGACAAGGAGACCTTCAATTGATGCTTTGGTTGTATAGTTGTTTTTTGTCAAATTTAAAATTGAGATTAAGTCATTCTTCTTTTAAACTTCAAGTGAGGTATTGAAGATGAAACGCTACTCTACTTTTGCGGTAGTCAAAGAAGCTTTATCAAACCACTTAGGTTGGAAAAGAGCATGGGTCGCGGCAAAACCAAAAGCTAAGTATGATATTATCATTATCGGTGCCGGTGGGCACGGCTTGGCGACAGCGTATTATCTTGGAAAAAATTTTGGGGTTACAAATATTGCCATTATTGAGAAAGGTTGGTTGGGCGGAGGCAATACAGGGCGAAATACAACTATTATTCGTTCCAACTATTTGCAAAATGCATCAGTCGCAATTTACGAAAAATCACGAAGTCTTTACGAAAATCTCAGCCAAGAATTGAATTTTAATGTTATGTTTTCGCCAAGAGGCGTGATGATGTTGGCTCAAACGCAACATGAATTGCGAAGTTACTTACGAACGGTTCATGCGAATGCGCTGCAAGGAATCGAAACAGAGTTCATTACACCAATGCGGGTTAAAGAACTTTGCCCGATTATTCATATTGCCGGACCGCGATATCCAATCTTGGGTGCATTATGGCAACCGCGCGGTGGTACAGCAAGACATGATGCTGTTGCCTGGGGTTTAGCCCGTGCATGTTCTTCAATGGGAATGGATGTTATTCAGCAGTGTGAAGTTAATTCAATTAAAACAACAAATGCTAAAGTTGTTGGTGTCAATACAACCAAAGGTGCGATTGATTGCAATAAGCTCGGAATTGTTGCTGCGGGTCATTCCAGCTTACTGGCAGAGATGGCAGGTTTTCGTCTACCTATCGAAAGTGTTGCGCTTCAAGCGCTAGTAACTGAGCCAATTAAACCTTGCATGGATGTGGTTGTAATGGCAAATACAGTACATGGGTATATGAGCCAGTCTGACAAAGGTGAAATGGTCATTGGTGGTGGTGCTGATAGCTTTGTCAATTACTCTCAACGCGGCTCATTTCATCATATTGAAGAAACTGTGAGAGCGCTAATTGAGACATTCCCGATGTTGTCACGGCTAAAGATGCTACGTCAATGGGGTGGCATTGTTGATATGACGGGCGATAGATCTCCGATTCTCTCGAACACCCCTGTTGGTGGAATATATATTAATTGTGGTTGGGGAACGGGCGGTTTTAAGGCTATTCCCGGTTCAGGATGGGGATTTGCGGAATTAATGGCGACTGGTCACTCGTCTCTCTGCAATGCATTTTCACTTAACCGATTTAGAGAAGGGCGGTTTGTTGATGAAAGTGTAGCTGCTGGAGTCGCTCACTAAACCGAAAAAAACGCAATCAACGAGTTTTTTTCTCTTTTGAATTAGCGATGCTTCTCCGTGCTGCTTTTGCTCCTTTTTAACAGAATATCTGAAATATCAACAAAAGTACCATTTAATTTTCGTTTGGCGATTGTGCGACGTTCTATCCAAAACATTATGATTACAAATGCGAAAAGCATTCCAAATACTAAAACTGCTGAAGTTGTATGTGTCATTGTTGTTACTAAGGTAAAATAATTTTTATACTATTTTTTTCGGGGTGACATTATTTGATGATTTTTGGAAAAAATTTATCAATTGATGAGAGAAACAATTTATCAGATCTGTTTTAGGTTTTCAATCGACATGGTAAACTGAGTAGAATCCGAATACTGGTTTGGCAAACACCTTAGAAATTATTTTACCGCTTGCGCGTAAGTTAAAATACTAGCTGAAATTCCAGATAGGCTAAGACACTCCGTATGGTTTCCTAATCTGCTTCGGTAATGCTCGAAAGCCGGGTTATTTTATACCAGCAATTCTCACTAGAATATTTTTTCTTTTATTTTCATACATTTACGCAATTTAAGAAAATTATTTTTAGTAAAATTTCTGCACCAAAATTGAGATTTTAATGTTATGTTCGGAACATTTTTTTCTAGTTTTCTCAAAGACTTAGAGTTCGAATGACACTCGTTACTATTCACCCAAGTTAGCGGGAATTGCTGATTTTATACCAAGTGGCCTTGACCTGATATTTAATAGAATTAATAATGTTTGAGCCTTTTCTGTTGTGAGATGAAAATACACGCATTGTGAGCATATTCTTTATATTGCGTAGCGGCTGATGTCACCACAACTCATGGCGAGGTCACGGCACTTGATGCAATTGGTATCAAAGGTATTAACTCGTAGACCGCATGTAGCTTCCATTTGGTATCTCTTGCAATCACTGCATGATTGTGGGAGATCTTTGGTGTTCGAGATACGTGCATTAATCACCATGCGGCGGAAGAAATTGACGGTATCGTTTTTGGGTTGTGCCGAGCTTCGACTTGGCTCTTCGACCAGTAGAAAATAAGACCAGCAGTCTAGGTTCTGGTGGGTGTTTTTAGTGCGCAGCACATTGCTTAAATTATGGGAATTATATAGTAAAGTACCAAACGGGGTCTGGACTTCAGGCTTTCAGGTCTTCCACTCCCCTAACAGGTCGGATCAGGTCTTCAGGATTGGCGTCTATGTGATGGACTTCCTCAAGTTCGGCCTTAGTGGGTCGGTAGTCTGATGGCTTTACCCTAACCTTCTGTTTTCGCTCATATTTATCCATTGGGAATCCCTCACTGTGCCTACAAACCGATTCCACAAGCCAAGATTGGAGTCAATCCTTTTTATACCTCTGTATAAACATTTTCACAATTTTTATTGACTGTCCAGACCTGTCATTAGTACATCAACTTCAAAACAATTTTTACGAACCCGCTATGCTGGATCGCTAGTCGAATAAGCCAGACCCGGCAAGGGGATTGCTCCTTGAGCCTTAGCAAATAGTTGAGGCATTCTTTCTATTCGTAAGATTGTTCCAATGGCCCGACACCCGTCGAGCACTCATTATCGGTAGGAGAATCCTATGGGACTGGCGAGAAGCCTTATTACCTTAACCATTGCTTTATTACCTGTGCAATCACTTGCACAGGCCAACAATTGCGAAGTCGAAGACTGGAAATACGCATACCAAAACATAATGTAGATGCTAACCGTTGAGGGCGTTACAACCTGCGAGTCCAGAGAAATACATCTTCGTCTTTACGAGGGGGAGGCGGGAACCCAGAAATTCACTGGCGTGGGTGAAGACCGCTTTCATTGAAGGCCATATCTTCGAGACCATTATGCTTCAAGCCGAAAAACCCAACAGCCTATCACTCGAATACAGGATCAGCGGAGAGTAGAGACATGATAATCGAGAATCCAACATCCGGCGTACAGAAGACGGTACTTGGTCCCTTCCACCGTCTATGGGCATTTCTTTTCGGTTTCATATACTACGCCGCTAAGGGTATGTGGGGTCCAGCCATTATCAGCTTTTTAACGTTCAACGGTTTATTCGTGGTATTCCCGTTGTGGAACCGAACCATCGTAAAGGATTACTATGAGACGAATGGCTGGAGAGCCTACGACGATGTTTTCGCTTTCTCAACCCAGAATAAACCACCCAGACGCCCTGAAGACAATTAGCCTTTATTGGCCTCTTCTCGGGTCATTAGCTTCGACCCCCATTGTCTAATTCATTATCCTCGATGAGACGGTCGTACGGCAAGTGCTTGCCCGCCATGCCCCGCACGATGTTTTCCATCTGTACCTCTGTGTCTAGCTGTCGGTTGTTGTGACGTCCGGCAAATTCGATCACGTACCAGTGCAGATGTTTCTTGCTGAACTTGTGGTCGACGCCCCTGTGTCCCCTGTCCGAGCATGGCCTAGAGGGATTCCATTCCTTGGGTGTGGACGTCGCCCTTTACGTATTCCCCATCTGAGTGACTAACCGAGTCATGGCTGCGGTCTATGCCGAGGTATGACGGGTGGTCATCGGTGAAGACCCATGAGCCAGGTTCCGTTAGATCAGTCACGAACCCCTTCAAAGTCTTCACCTTCGTATCCAGAACGACCTTCGCGGTCACCTTGTTGGTCGATCTGTCCTTAACTCCGGCGACAATGGACTTTCCGACCCCATCCTTACCGGCCTTCAGCTTCTTACTTTCATGCTTGTTTTTCTTAAGGTCACCGACATAGGTTTTGTCGACCTCCAGCGGCTCGCTGAACAGTGGGAAATGTCAAACCAAGCTCATACGCCTTTCGAATCCTGTTTAGCATATACCATGCCGATTTCTGGGTAATGCCAAGGTCGCAATGCAATTTCATACTTGAAACGCCCTTTAGGTTGGTCGTGACCAGATAGGCGGCTATCACCCAGACCCGATAACCCAGCCTTGAGTTCCGAAGTATCGAGTTCATCCTTACGCGGAACCTCAGATTGCCGGTGCATTCCCGACAGCCCGATTGGAGAACCCTTGTCATTTCCTTGCAGCACAGCCTCTTGAGGCTTGTTGACCTGCGCTTTAAGAGAGAGGAAGCTCCGTGACGAAAGTGACGTCTGGCGGTACCCGACCCGCGGATATCAGAGTGATCCACCGTCGTTCAAAGCTGTTATCCGCTCAGGTTCATCATCATGGTGCGTTTGGAGGTACACGATGACACATGACCCACATAAATCAACCAGTCAATCCATATCAGGGACTAAATTCCGTGCTCAACGCAGGGCGTCATTCCCCTTGAAATCGATTCCAGAGATGTGATATTAATGAAGCTAAAAACATGTTGTTGTTTCCTCTATGTGTTGTATTTTCTTTCTTTCATATATGAAGAGATGCGACATGTTCTTTCTGTTTTAAAAAAATGCCCGAAAGCGGGAAAAATTCGCTTAAATGTAGAGTTTTGCAAGTACCTGTTCATAATTAAGACTCATCAAGTTCACTTCATTCGAATTCACGTTGAGACAAAATTCGTTCACTTGAACAATGATAAGAAAGGTCAAAAGAAGTTGAATAAATTGTTGCGCATTTGACTTGATTATTTCTTATCGTTAGCGGCAATTATGACAAACGATAGTTGTCAGATTGTATTTGAATTTGAGGATGTTTTGGGCCTGTTTTTTTGATTCCCTGCCCAAAAATTACTCAGTTTTTTAGAGACAGGTATGATATTTTGTTAATTCTCTATTGTCCATATTGCGGTGCACTGGCTGAAGAAACTGAATTGGTTTACGGTGGTGAAGCGCACATTGTGCGTGCTGGATCTGAATCTACTGATACAGAGTTTGAGGCTTATTTATTTCACCGAAAAAACCCAAAGGGTGTTCATTTTGAGCGATGGCGCCATGCCCTCGGCTGCGGAAAGTGGTTTCATGCTGCACGTTGTACATTGACGATGGAGGTATTCGGGACCTATTCAGCACAAACTCCACGACCACCACAGTATATCTGTGACGCGATTAAATTTAAGTATCCCAGTTGGTCATGGAAATAAACCTCTTTATGAAGCAGTATGTTTACTGGATTCGCCAGTCAAGAGAAAATAAGTCATGAATAAACGTATTGATCGCGTGGGCAGACTCATTGATAAGTCAAAAATACTACGCTTTAGTTTTGATGGTGTTAGTTATGCTGGTTATTCAGGCGATACACTCGCTTCGGCGTTGCTTGCAAATGATCAGATGTTTGTTGCCAGATCTTTCAAATATCATCGTCCGCGTGGAATTGTTGCAGCAGGTCCAGAAGAGCCAAACGCATTAGTTGGATTGGCTCAAGGATCTTATTTTGAACCTAATCAAAGAGCTACGACAACTGAATTATTTGATGGATTGACAGCAGTCTCTCAGAATCATTGGCCGACGCTAAATTTTGACATTGGTGCAATTAACTCGATGTTGGCAAGTTTTTTGCCATCGGGCTTTTATTACAAAATGTTCATACATCCCAGATCTTTTTGGAAATACATTTATGAACCTTTGCTTCGGAAAGCTGCTGGCCTAGGGAAAAGTCCTGTAGATCGTGATCCTGATTGCTACGAATATTTTTACTATCACACGGACGTTCTGGTGGTTGGGGGTGGAATTTCGGGACTTCAAGCCGCAAAAAGGGCGGCAGAAAGTGGCGCAAGAGTCTTTGTGGTTGAGCAGGGTACCTATTGGGGAGGGCGATCGCTGGTTGATCATGCCGAGTTTAAACTCACTGATCATTTGACCACAGAAGACGTCATTGATCAATTTGTAAAACAACTCTCAGGGATGTCGAATGTTGTTATTCGTACCCGAATGATGGCATCGGGAGTGTATGATCATGGGTATGTGCTGATTTATGAACGAATTTCTGATCATCATCCCACCCTTGGTGGACCACGTCATCGTTTGTGGCGTGTACGCGCACGACAGGTGATTTTTGCAACGGGTGCGATTGAGCGCCCCCTTGTTTTTGCAGGTAATGATATCCCTGGCGTTATGTTAGCTTCAAGCGTGCGTGATTATTTAATGAATTACGGCGTTGCTTGCGGGAATCGCATTCTGGTGGTGACAAATAATGATTCGGCATATCTAACGGCTATTCAATTAAAGAAATTTGGTGTTGATATAACGCGCATAATTGATATTCGTGAGCCGAGCACTAGTGCATTGATCGAAACGGCAAAAGCGAATGAAATTGAAATTCATTTTGGAAAAGCCATCTGCCAAGTAAAGGGAAAGAAGCGTGTAAGAGGGGTTGAGCTTTGCGATTCAACCGGTCGAGCCGATTTAGAGTATGTTGCGTGTGATACAGTTGCAATGTCTGGTGGTTGGACACCAACAGCTCATCTTTGGTCTCACTGCGGTGGAAAATTGTTTTGGGATGAGCAGAAAGCAATGTTTCGTCCCGATAATGCCAGGCCGCCCATAGGGGCAAGTGGAAAAAGACTTGCCTTTTGCATTGGGGCAGCCAATGGTGAAATGTCTTTATCAAAAGCATTGTTACATGCTCAGGAAATCGGCTCATTGGCTTCCGGGGAAGGCGGTGAAGGAAAAAAAACAAATATTATCCATTATAAAGAAGAAGAAAGTGAGACTCCGATACTGCCCATTTGGAAAATTCCGAGTAATGCAGGCTTTAATCTCCAAAACAAGAGTTGGGTAGATTTTCAAAATGATGTCAAGGTGACAGATATTCAATTATCCGCAAGAGAAGGCTATGAGAGTATTGAACATACAAAGCGATACACAACTCTTGGTATGGCAACCGATCAAGGTAAATTAAGTAATGTTAATGGTTTGGCACTTCTTGCCGATGCACTTCATGAACCAATTGCAAATGTTGGAACAACAACATTCCGTCCGCCTTATTCACCCATTTCAATAGGATCAATTGCCGGAGAAGCACGGGCTGATTTATTTCAACCTATTCGTCAATCACCGATTTATGAATGGCATTCTAATCATGGTGCAGATTGGGAACCGGTGGGTCAGTGGCATCGGCCTTATGCGTATTTACGAAAAGGAGAAACTGTATTTGATGCAGTGAACAGAGAAGTTATTAATACAAGACAAAACGTTGGTTTGTTTGATGCATCTAGTTTGGGAAAGTTGATGATTAAAGGCCCAGATGCTGGCAAATTTCTAGATAAAATGTATACTAATATGATGAGTACATTGAAGCCTGGGAAATGCAGATATGGCTTAATGTGCTCGGAGAATGGTTTCTTAATTGATGATGGGGTCGTAGCACGTATTAACGAGGATACTTTTCTTTGTCATACGACGACTGGAGGTGCTGATAATATTCATGCTCATATGGAAGAATGGTTGCAAACTGAATGGTGGGATTTGAAAGTATATGTGACAAATCTTACTGAACAGTTTGCTCAGATAACTGTCGCTGGGCCAAAATCTCGGATGTTATTGGAAAAGTTGGACGATATAGATCTTGGCGGTGAAAAACTTCCATTTATGTCGTGGATTGATGGATTTCTGAATGGGTTGTCAGTTCGTGTATTTCGAATTTCTTTTTCAGGTGAATTGTCTTTTGAAATCTCTATCAATTCAGCAAACGGCCTTCGAATTTGGGAAATATTGATGGATGTAGGCCGGGAATTTGACATAATGTCTTATGGTACAGAAGCTCTTCATGTTATGCGTGCTGAAAAAGGCTTTATTGTTATTGGGGACGAAACAGATGGTACAGTTACACCTCAAGATTTAAATCTTGACTGGGCAATCTCCCAAAAAAAGACTGACTTTATCGGCAAGCGTGCGCAAGAAAGGACGCACTTTAAAGATCCAGATAGGTGGAGCCTCGTTGGTCTTCAAACCTTAGATGGTTCTGTTTTGCCAGATGGAATTTATGCAGTAGAGCCTCAGAATACATTAATTGCCGAATCAGAAATGATTGGCCGGGTGACGTCAACCTATTATTCTCCCACTTTGCAGATAGGAATAGCATTGGGCCTCATCAAGCGGGGAAAAGATCGCTTAGGTGAAGTTATTGAATTTGCCGGATTGAATAAAAGAACTTACAAGGCACGTATTGTAAGCCCTGTTTTTTTTGATCCTGATGGGGAAAAGCAAAATGTCTAAAGCTGACGATTCTCCAGTCAATTCGAGTAATACAGGTTTTGTCAAAATTAAAAAACTTCCATCACAAGGTATGATTTCGCTGAGAGGTAATCTGAGTTCCGATATTGTTAGGCAGTCTGTGTATTCAGCTGTTTCTCTGGAGCTGCCGGATATTCGCAAAATTAAGGTTGGAGCTATTTGTGCAATTTGCTGGATGGCACCAGATGAATTGTTGATTTTATGTCCATACGCGGAGGTGGCAAGTCGCGTTACTCGCATGCAAAGCGACTTAAAGTCAGTACATTCATTTGTTGTTGATGTTTCTGATGCGCGAGTTATGTTTTGTATTTCTGGCGTAAGGTCGCGTGAAGTCCTTGCAAAACTCTGTCCAGTTGACTTGACTCAATCAGAGTTTGGAGTTGGTGACTTTCGACTTACGCGATTAGCGCAAGTACCGGCGGCATTTTGGATGCAAAATGCTGAGATATTCAACATTTTGGTTTCGCGCTCAGTTGCCCGCTATGGGTTTAATTTGTTAAAATCTGCTGCACAAAAGGGATCAGAAGTTGGCGTTTTTTAAATCAATCGAAAGCCTGTTTAGTATGTGGCTAATTTAGGGGCTTATATATCTGATTAACCAAAGTACCATATACACGGTTAATTATCAGTTAGAGTCAATACATATAGTATGAAGGTTAGCAATTATCGTTAACTCGGGTGAATACTAATGAGTGTCATTCGAACTCTAAGTCTTTGAGAAAAATGGAAAAAATGTTCCAAAACTAATATTAAAGTCTCAATTTTGGTGCAGAAATTTTACGAAAAATGATTTTCTTAAATTGCATAACTATATTGATATAAAAGAATATTCTAGCGGGAATTGCTATAGTTTGGCAATGGAGGCGGATTTGGGAGGAAATATAGAGCGCTATATGGAGGATTTTTGCCGAATGGAGGTCATGGTTGGGTCCTATGGCAAGCGTCGGTGGACGGATGAGTACAATGGTCAGGTTGTCGCCGAGACCCTGGTGCCGGGCGTGACAGTGAATGAAGTTGCGCGGTGGCATGATTTACGTCTGAACCATTTGTCGACATGGCGGCGGTTGGCAAAAGAGGGCAAGTTGCGCCGGTGCCTGACCGTAAGCGGTGGTCTGAGCCCACGTTGATCAGTTGAAGCGCTTGTTTTTCGACCTCCAGCATTTTGCGAGTCTGAGAACTTCGATGCGGAGTTCGTCGGTGGCGGGGATGTTGGGATTGAATGTACCACCGTACCAGTTTTTGAGATTAGTGTGTTCGGGGTAAAAAAATATCTAGTGTCTGTTAAAATACCCCCCTTTTCTGGTGACTGCCAAGAGAAAAATATGAATATTTTTTATCGCAATATCAAATTTATTGGGGAATTTTACCGCATAATTGCCGATTACCCGA
>JAPORV010000009.1 GCA_026710055.1 Aestuariivita sp. | reverse complement strand
GAGAGCATCTGCGTCTTGAGGCCCTTGCTTGACGCTCAGCGGGTCATGTTGACCCATCCAAAGAGCGGTTCAAGCAACGCTCCAGTGTTGAGCGGGTGAACGCGGCGTTAAAGGACAGCTATGGGGGTCGTCATCTCCGGGTTCGGGGTGCGGCGAAGGTTGCGTGTCATTTATTTTTCGGTATTTTCGCCCTGACTGTTGATCAGTGACGAAGACTGCGCACCTGACAGCCCCGTTTATTCTGTCTTTGGCGTCGAGGCACATGCGAGCCCACGGGTTCTGCTTGCGCGGATGTTCGTACTCTGCCCAATATGGTGATGATGTGAGCTGGTTTTGTCGAACAAATGGGCCTCTGAAGGTCTGCGTTCATCGATCAATTGCTTTGATCTTATTTCACCCCTACTTCTTCCGTCATCACATCCAAAATTCTTGCCGACTTTTGCAGGTGGCTCGCCCATTGAAATAAAAAAGGGGGCTTATATACATTACTTGACAAAGATGAAATTGTGTTGACCAATCAACATGAAAGACTGGTAAATCAGCGGCGATATCGAGTTGACTACCCATATCATCATCCTCTTTGAGGAGAATTGTCCTGTGTCCAATAAAGTATATAAGCCCGAAAAATTGAGCCTTTTGAAGCCAACTGAAGCTATTGCTTGAACGCTTCGTTATTCTGGTGACAACAGTGGCGGTAAGGTCCGCCAATCCGTGATACAAGGTACTGAACCTGTTGATTCTTTTCGCAGACACGCACAATACCGCCGGCTTTAATGACTTTCAACACACCCCAGAAATGACTTACACCAAAATGCTTCTTGCCATAACTTATTCAACAGATTGCTCACCTTCCTGACAAATAAAAAAACGATCTACAACCCAAATGAAAGTAGTCATCAATCTCTCAATTTTGTCTTAATATCTTATGAAACCGAGCACTTTGGGTCATTGAAAAAATGGCGGTCGCTGCTCCTCATTCCATGAACCTACACGAAATCGTCATTCTATCTTTTATAAGTACATAATATCCAAATTTTCTCATAATTGTAATGAATATTTGGCACTTGCAATTTCCTCGAAATGTTCAATAAGCGAGCAAACACTATATAATCATTGCTGTACAAGGACTTTACGATGAACAATGCCCTCTCGGAAATGCTCTCGACTATCGACGTCATTTTGGCTGATGGAGCGACTGGCACCAATCTTTTTCAAATGGGTCTTGCCGCAGGGGATGCCCCCGAACTCTTAAATTCATCTGAACCGAGCAAAATTACTAAGCTATACAAAATTGCAGTTAATGCAGGTTGCGATTTATTTCTTACAAACACCTTTGGAGGCAATGCTGCGCGGTTAAAACTGCATAACGCTCAAAATCATGTTCACAAGTTAAATCGAATTGGCGCCGAAATTGGCCGTGAAATCGTCGACAAAGGCAACCGTAAAATAATCGTTGCAGGTTCAGTTGGTCCGACCGGGGAAATTCTAAAACCGGTTGGCGAATTAAGCCATCAATTAGCAGTGGAAATGTTCCATGAACAAGCAGATGGTCTAAAGACAGGTGGCGCAGATGTGCTGTGGTTAGAAACGATAAGTGCGCCCGAAGAACTAAAAGCGGCTGTTGAGGCCTTTGCCTTAACAGGGATGCCCTGGGTTGGAACCATGAGTTTTGACACGGCAGGACGAACCATGATGGGTGTTACATCAATCGCAATGAGCGAAATGATTCAAAATTTGGAATTTCCACCTGTCGCTTACGGTGCCAATTGCGGTACGGGGTCCGCCGACATTCTAAGAACAATACTCGCTATGACCACCCATGATAATAAATATCCGATTATTTCTAAAGGTAATGCCGGTATACCAAAATACGTTGATGGGAACATATTCTATGACGGTACACCGGAATTAATGGCAGATTACGCTGAATTAGCCCGTAATGCTGGTGCGCGAATTATCGGCGGTTGCTGTGGAACGACAGGAACACACCTTAAAAAAATGCGAGAAGCTCTTGATCAACGCCCGAAGGGTTCACGTCCTACACTTGAAGAAGTTACTGCCCGACTTGGTGGATTTTCATCGGAAAGTGATGGAACAAATCATACCAATGAAGAAGGTAAAACGAGAGAAAGACGAAGGCGACGCCGTGACTAAATATGGTAATATCAGAAAAAACAAAATTGGATAACCAGCACCTTACTTAAAACACTCATTATTATTTCTGCAATAGAAATTTTGTTCACTGATCAATTCGAGCAGGAAACATTGTCAGTTCCAGATAAACATGTGAGATCGGCACTCAAAACACTGCGAAAATCCATGTCTGACCAACTACACATTATTCTGGAGCTAAATCCGCATAGCGTAAAGCTGTATGACATGTAACAAAAAGACAAAAATGGTCGGCAGAAAGCCTGTTAATGTCGCAAATTTTATAGTTGTTTTTTTCTTTGATATATCAATGTTGCGATAAAAACCACTGCAACATATGAAGATAGATTTTGCGGGAGGAGGGATAAATTCATGACAGAACTTGACGACATTATTTTATCAGAGCTTAACGATGATGAGTTAGTACAACAAATGTTTGATGACCTCTATGATGGTTTGAAGGAAGAAATTGAAGAGAGTGTGAATATTCTACTGGAACGCGAATGGGCACCTTATAGGGTTCTTACAGAGGCTTTAGTCGGTGGGATGAAAATCGTTGGCGATGACTTCCGTGACGGTATTTTATTTGTACCAGAAGTGCTTCTCGCTGCCAACGCAATGAAAGGCGGCATGGCCATTCTCAAACCACTCCTGGCAAAAACTGGCGCGCCGCGTGTTGGCAAAATGGTCATTGGGACCGTCAAGGGTGATATTCACGATATTGGAAAGAATTTGGTATCAATGATGATGGAAGGTGCTGGATTTGAAGTTGTTGATCTGGGGATCAATAATACCGTTGAAAATTATCTTGATGCACTTGAGCAGGAAAACGCGGACATTCTTGGTATGTCCGCACTACTGACCACAACCATGCCATACATGAAAGTTGTGATCGACACATTATTGGAGCGAGGACTCAGAGAAGATTATATCGTACTTGTTGGTGGCGCCCCGTTAAACGAAGAATTCGGAAAGGCAATTGGCGCTGATGCTTACTGTCGAGATGCTGCTGTTGCAGTTGAGACCGCAAAGAAATTTATCTCTCGAAAACACAATCAACTTGCCATTGGCTTATGATTCTTCTCGCAAAATTAGTAGGCTACCACTTAATTTCCACGTGACTTGAGCTAAGGTTCAACGCGCGAGTAGCCTTGAAATTACCAATTGCTTTAATGATCATTTAAATAACAAGTCAGGTTTTGATAAAATAAATTCTCAGTTTTCTAAATACTAGTTCATTGTTAAATTAACGAGCCTCCCGGTGATTACATATAAAACACCACAAAGCCCTGCGGATAAGCAGCTGACACATGATGGTTTTGTCTTTCACAACCACGGTGAGATTTTGTTGATTGCCTGTGGTGCGCTTGCAAGAGAAATTATTGACATCAAGTCAATGAACAATTGGTCCCATATTGACATCACTTGTTTGCCAGCAATTTTACACAATCATCCGAAGAAAATTACCCCCTTAGTCGAATGTGCGGTTCAAAAGAACCGTTCAAAGTACAAGAATATTTATGTTATCTACGCAGATTGCGGCACCGGAGGACAATTAAAAGAATGTTGTGATCGTCTTGGTATTGAAATGATTACTGGCCCACATTGCTACAGTTTCTTCGAAGGTAATGATATTTTTGCAAATCGTCATGAAGAAATCGCTGCATTCTATCTTACTGACTTTCTTGTTAGGCAATTTGATGCGTTTGTGTGGAAACCTCTCGGACTAGATCGTCATCCGGAATTAATCGAAACCTATTTCGCACATTATGAAAAAGTAGTTTACCAAGCCCAAACTCATGATGATAAACTCATTGAAAAAGCTCAAGAATGTGCTACGAGGTTAGATCTAGCGTTTGAGCACCGATTTACTGGTTACGGTGATCTAGAAAGTACCTTAAAAAACTGGGTAAAATGTTAGTTCATTAGTTGCTTTGTGCAATACTTCTTATCCGTGAAATCATTGCATTCAATCCGTTAGAACGTTGCATTGACAGATGATCATTTAAACCCAAGCGCGCCATTTCAGATCGCGCATCCACTGACAGAACATCGTTAACCGATAAACCATTGTATAATTTTCTTAAAATGGCAATTAACCCGTTAACAATCATTGCATCGCTCTCACCATTAAAGAAAAATTGCCCGTCTTTGATCTTATGATAAATCCAAACTTGACTAGCACAACCTAAAACTTTCGTTGCAGGGACTTTCATGGCGCTCTCTAATGGCATCATTGCTTTTCCTTGTTCAATGACATATCGATAACGCTCTTCCCACTCTTCAATAAACTCAAAGTCTTGCACAATTTCTTCAAAAGCATCACTGGTCATACCGTTATTTCCACTTACTTTGCGATTAAAAATGTTATACTCATCATGCTATGGAGACATATTGGGCTTTTTTCTCCCCACAAACCATTATAATGAACGATATGTCAATATTCGGAGATATTTGATAATGCTCAAGTCAAATGAAGTCTGCGCACACTTGCTAATTGCTTTGATAACTGTCAGCGTTTTAACAGGTTGTAGTTGGTTTAGAAATGACGAAGAAACAATATCTGCAGAAATAGAAAATATTAACCCCTTACTTCCAGATAGTAGTTTGCGCATAATAAACAAACCACAGGATGTGTATCAAGGTACTCCAATTGAACAAGTCACGGACTTTGAAATCAAACCAACACGAACCGGAGCAATTTTATTGGCCAAAGGCGTTGGAACCCGTCAAGGCGCCTACGATATACAGTTGACGCCTCTAAATAACGAAGAAATTCCGGTTAATGGTGTGCTCGAATATCGGTTCGAGGCAATATATCCTTCTAATGAAACGCCCATCGGAAATATTACATCAAGGCGATTAGTTGCCGCGCGCAGCATTTCTACTGAACTTATCAAACAAGTCGATGTCTTTCGTGTTGTTAGTAAGCAAAATGCTATTGAGAAAAGACATCCTTAGTTTTCTTGAATATCTAACATTATTGACTTGACAAACTGATTTTCGACAGAAAGAGCAATACGCCCTTCACAAAGCTTAATGGCTTCATTTCCAAAAATTTCCTTTCGCCACCCCTTAAGCACGCTTAGATTTCTTTCTCCAGCCGCAATAGCACCCAATTCTGTACTGGAAGCAATTAATTTTGTTGATACACCTGCCTTTTCAGCTTTTGCTTTCAGCAATACCCTCAACAAACCTAAAAGTGCTTGAGTCGTATTATCCGGTTGTGGTTTAATAACTAACTTGGGTAATTTGTCGTTAGGACAAGCAATTCCCTCCGAGACAGCCTTTAAGAACCCGGTAACTACTTCTCCTTTACAAGCTGTTGGCGGCAATAAGCGAAGTTTACGAAAGTCGGAGTGATGTTTTGGCTTAGCAACTGCGATTTCAATAAGAGCATTGTCCTTACACACCCATGCCTTAGGAATATTCTTTTTCTGTGCATACGTCTCTCGAAATGCTGCAAGTTCTCGTAATATTGCCATAAAAAATGGTGATTGAGAACGAGCCTTAATCCGCTGCCACGCTTCCTCCGGCCGTATTTCATAAGTCTCTTGATTTGTTAAAGTTTGCAATTCTTCCATTAACCATTCAGTTCTTTGCCTTCGATTTAACTCTTTTGACAAATATCTATAAATGTCACGTAAGTGCGTTACATCAGCAAGTGCATACAACTTCTGTGCCTTTGATAATGGACGATAAGACCAATCTGTAAAGCGAGATGATTTATCAAGTGCTCTCTTTTTTATCTTCTTAACGAGCACTTCATATCCTACCTGCTCACCAAACCCACAAACCATTGCTGCCAACTGTGTATCAAAAATTGGTTCAGGAAAACTACCAAACTGTTGGTAGAAAATTTCCAAGTCCTGTCGTGAAGCGTGAAATACCTTTACGACAGACCGGTCTGCAAATAACTCATTGATTGGCTTTAATGAAAGCCCTGTCGCGAGCGGATCTATTAAGACAGCACTATCTGACTTATTTGACGGATAAGCAAGCTGAATTAAGCAAAGTTTAGGATAGTAAGTACGTTCTCGTAAAAACTCGGTATCAACAGTTACAAATGGATACTCCCGTGCTCTTGCACAGTAGGTCATTAGTTCATCATTACTGGTAATTGTTTTCATTGATGGGTTGCCGATATATTCTTGATCGTCAGGTATATCCTATAAACAAGTTGTCATGTGTAGAAAGCATATTCAGCAAATTATTTGAATGTTCCATGAAAGCCCACTGATAATGATAACAACATATTGTAACAAAATAAATTCTCAATGAAATCTTCAGTCGATGACGTAAAGATAAGCATTAAATCTGCTTATAACTAGGTTTAGTCATCTTGAACAAACCAATAGCAGCATGAGTGACTGAACTATAGAACCACCATTCGACGATCGCCCTCGATAAACCGTCGCAGTACAATTGGATATAGTTCATGTTCCAATAACAAAACACGCTGCGATAAACTATCCGTTGTATCTTCCGGTAAAACAGTTACACGCGCTTGTCCTAAGATTGGCCCATCATCAAGATGCTCGGTCACTTCGTGCACCGTACACCCATGATATTTCTCTCCTGCGACCAATGCCTTTGTGTGGGTACGTAAACCTCTAAACTTTGGCAAAAGAGATGGATGAATATTCAATATTCGACCGTTCCAATAATTAACAAACTGTGCCGTTAGAATTCTCATGAATCCCGCTAAGCACACAAATTCAGTGCCAAACTTTTTAAGACAATGCATCAGCTCTTTTTCAAACTCTAAACGATTATCTTTAAAAAAATGAGAAGAGATAGTCGCAGTATTTAGCCCAAGTTCCATTGCGTTCGTTAGTCCCTTTGCCTTAGGATTATCAGAAATAACAACGCAAGGACGTGCTGGATGATCGGCAGTCATGCTCTTTGCCAATGCTAACATATTTGACCCATTTCCAGAAATGAGTATGGCCACTCGGTGAGTCAAAATAATTCTCCGGTATAAGTAACCTCCTTGCCAGGAACTAACTGACCAATGATCGCAATAGTTTCACCAGCGCTCTCAAGCAAGGCTATGAGCGCATTAATATTCGTCCGTGAAACAACAAGAACCATTCCAATACCGACATTAAATGTACGCAACATTTCTCGCTCACTGATTTGACCATTATGATGTAGCCAATGAAATACCTCTGGTGCGGACCATGAATTTAGATTAATCTGAACTCCAAGTCCTGTTGGTAAAATTCTCGGTATGTTTTCTGTCAATCCACCGCCTGTAACGTTCGCGATACCCTTTACATATCCTGCTCTATGCGCATTTAAGATTGTTCTGACATAGATTCGTGTTGGTTCAAGTAGCGATCGACCTAAAGAGAGGTCATTCCATGGACAGTCTGAACGCCAGTGAAGACCTGTTTTTTCAATCACACGTCGAACAAGCGAGAATCCATTAGAATGTAATCCGCTGGAAGTGAGCCCTATTAACATGTCCCCCTCTTCGAGATTTTTAGGCAAATTTTGACCTCGCTCCATCACGCCAACTGAAAAACCTGCAAGATCAAAATCACCCGGATCGTACATTCCAGGCATTTCAGCCGTTTCGCCGCCGATTAGAGCACAACCCGATTGGCGACAACCTTTTGCTATACTTTCAATCACTTGTGTTATTTCGTCGATTCGAAGTTTACCCGTCGCAAAATAATCAAGAAAAAAGAGAGGTTCAGCCCCTTGACAAATCAAATCATTGACGCACATTGCGACTAAATCTATTCCAATACCTTGAAGACAATGAGTATCAATCGCAATTCGTAGTTTGGTCCCAACACCATCTGTTGCTGCAGCTAAAATTGGATCAGAATAACCGCTTTCCTTGAGATCAAATAATCCAGCAAATCCGCCTATTCCCGATAAAACACCAGGACGCTTTGTTGAATAAACAGCAGGCTTAATTTTCTCTATCAATACATTTGCAGCACGAATATCCACACCCGCGTTTAAGTAGGATTGACTTTCTAAGCCTTTTTTCATGAAAGACGCCCGTTTTTAACCAATGTCAGATACAAGTCTGAAGTATATATAGAAATCATATTAAAAAGCTCGGAATGCAAATAACAAAAAAATAAAATTGCTAAAAAGGGCATGAATAATTTTGATGATTAACTCGCATCACATTAGCGACGTAAGTCAACTGCTATAAAAAAGCAAAGTCGTATCTTCCCATAATATACCAAACCTACAATTAGGAATACTAAAATGCCAATTGACGGCGTTTTATTTTCTGTTACTAACACTCTGTGTCAGGCCTGTAGCTCAATTGGTTAGAGCAGAGCGCTCATAACGCTTTGGTTGGGGGTTCGAGTCCCTCCAGGCCTACCAAATTAACGAAGATCTAAACCCACGATATTTGAGTTACATACTATTTTTTGATTTAAATTTTTTTGAGAGTAGCCTATGTTAATTTGCGTTGTAAAAAGCGATTTGATCATTAGGAATTTAAAATAATCAAGGATACAGAAAAATTTGCAGTTAACATATGTTGTTATTTTTTTCCGCTTATATACTTAAATCTGCATTCCACTACATATAGAAAATGATAGTTAAATTTCTGAATATAAAACACTACTTATAGTGTTTGTAAATTTAAGTATATAAGCCCCATTTTTTTTAGCTTATCAAATAAATACAAAATGTTTTGTCAATTTTTTGCCATTAAAAAAATCTTCGGCCCGATATTTTCAAAAGTGGAGATAGGTCTAGTAGGCACTCATCATAAACTACGAAAGACGGGTGGAAATTCTCATCAATTAAGCCTCTTTAATTTAATCGAAATAAGATCAGCCACAACTTTAGCTTGCCCAACATGAGTCACCCCGCCCACTCCCAATCTACGACCGATTCGCCACCACAACCCAGGCTCCCAGCTGAATTTATTTGGGCTTTTTAAGGTAATCAAAAAGCCGTTTGATGGCTTAAATGCAAAAATACCACGATCAATACCAACAATATTTTTTAACAAAACAACTACCTCACCTTTTTCGTTGAATAAACCATTTTCCGTAAATTCAAGCCAGCCAGTGGTGGCATTATACATTCTCTTTCCAGCCCAGAACATACAAAAACCTAAACAAATTAACATCATTTTGAATAGAACTCCCAGTGAACTAAACCAACCCAAATAAATCAACAACAGTCCAATGAAATAATGCATGCCGACCCCTATCCAACGACGAGGCTGTGATACTTCAATTATTGCCAATACATTATCGCTCATTAATTCTTTCCTAATAGTTTGCGATAGTATCTTATTTCCTACTCACAACTTACCACACAGACAAAACTTATAAACAACTTTCTTCTAGTTTGTCTTTAGTATATGACTTATCAAAAAATGATGTTCAAAATCATTTGATAAAGAAAATCTTTAGCGACAGAATTCCCATAAAAAATGCAACATAATTTTTTTGGATTGATATAATCAATAAGCAATATGCACAAAGTTAATCTCTACTTAACTAAGACTGCAGACGATATGGAATGAAACTCAAAAAAAAAATAATTCATTATGTATTGATCGGCCTATTAGCTGGATGCGGGATCTCTTCCAGCCAATTTGAAGATACCAATCTTACGTTAGAAAATGCAGACTACCCAGCACTCATATATCATGAGCAATTTCAAACAGTCTCCGTCAACAAAAATGACACGACTTCACAAGTCATTCAACAGATACAACACAGATCAAAAACATTAAAACATCGTGTCAATCTACTTAAGCAAAGTCGTATCAACCCAACGACTCGGAAACAGCTAAGCAATGGAGTAGCACGAAATTAAATTTGAGCGTTATGGTTGTACCATTGGATCGCAACCACTAAACGACGTTATCAGCAATCTCGATAAGTTAGGGATATCATATGACTCCGCCCTTTCGTTTGGGTATAGCCGGGCTAGGGACGGTTGGCACCGGTGTTCTTGAAATAATCCAACAGGATGCTGCATTATTGTCAAGAAAGACTTGCCGTGACATCTATATCTCAGCCGTGTCTGCACGAGCAAGACATAAGGATCGTGGTGTATCGTTATCGAATTTTGATTGGGAAGAAAATCCGATAGATTTAGCAAGTCGACCGGACATTGATGTCTTCATTGAACTGATCGGTGGAACAAAAGGTGTCAGTAAAGAAGCCGTCGAGACAGCGCTCATTTCCGGCAAAGACGTCATTACAGCGAATAAAGCAATGCTTGCGATCCACGGCATAGAACTGGCCGAACTCGCTGAAAAAAATGGCTGTTGTATCCGTTACGAAGCGGCAGTAGCTGGTGGCATACCAGTGATAAAAGCACTGCAAGAAGGATTAATTGGAAATAGAATTTCCCGTGTAATGGGTGTGATGAACGGCACATGCAATTATATTCTCACACGCATGGAAAAAGCGAACATGTCTTACAAAGAAGCATTCGCGGAAGCAGATGCGCTTGGTTTCTTGGAAGCAGATCCAAATCTTGATATCGGTGGAATAGACGCAGGTCATAAACTTGCCATTCTCTCTGCAATTGCGTTTGGTTGCCCGCCTAATTTTAATACAATTAATTTGGAAGGAATTGATCAAGTTACAATTGAAGATATTAAAGCAGCAGCTGATATGGGTTTCAAAATTAAACTACTTGGCGTTTCACAAAAGACAACTCGCGGCCTCGAACAACGCATGCAGCCCTGTCTGGTGCCGGCTTTAAGTTCATTAGGTCAATTAGAAGGCGGAACAAACATGGTTGTTATTGAAGGCGACTCAGTTGAACAAATCATTCTGCGCGGGCCTGGTGCTGGAAAAGGCCCAACAGCTAGCGCGGTTGTGAGCGACATTTGTGATTTAGCACGTGGATGGAAAATACCAACTTTTGGACTACCTGTCAAAAACCTCAGCCCGATAGAAAATTCTCTTTCTGATTTACCAGCATCATATTATTTACGTATGCTACTTCTTGACGAATCTGGCACATTAGCAAAAATTACCGGAGTTTTAAGCGATCATTCAATATCAATTGATCGAATGCGGCAATATAGTCACGATGACAAAACAGCACCGGTCTTAATCGTTACCCATAAAACCACCCGTAATGCTATTGATGAAGCAGTTACTGAAATGACTGAAAATAAATTAACATCCCAACCTCCAGTGGCCTTTCGTATAGAAGATCTATAAAGTAAGGATTCTTCTCAACTCAAGAAATCAAAAATCAGAATGACAAACAAACTAGAATTTCAAGACCGTATGCTATCACTAGGATTAGCCAGAGTCGCAGAACAAGCGGCTTTGGCATCAGCTCCAATGATTGGACGCGGTGATGAGCAGGCAGCCGATCAAGCTGCTGTAAATGCAATGCGTGAACAATTGAACCTTCTTGATATATCTGGGGTCATTGTCATTGGCGAAGGAGAGCGTGACAAAGCGCCGATGCTTTACATTGGCGAGTCTGTTGGTACTGGAGAAGGTCCTGGAGTTGACATTGCACTTGACCCATTAGAAGGAACGACACTCACGGCTAAAGACATGCCAAATGCACTAACCGTTATTGCTATGGGACCACGCGGATCAATTCTCCACGCACCTGACGTTTATATGCGAAAACTTGCTGTAGGCCCTAATTACCCAACAAACGTTGTGTCACTTGATATGACATCAAGTGAACGCATTGAAGCTCTTGCTTCCGCAAAAGGATGCAGAACATCTGATATTACCGCCTGTATTCTGGAACGCCCACGTCATTCCGAAATGATCGCTGACGTAAGAGCAACAGGTGCTGCGATACGGTTGATCACCGACGGCGATGTCGCGGGGGTTATGCACTGTGCCGATGCGGACCTCACTGGCATTGATATTTATATGGGGGTCGGCGGAGCACCAGAAGGTGTGCTCGCGGCCGCTGCGCTCAAATGTATGGGAGGTCAGATTTTTGGTCAACTCTTGTTTCATAGCGACGAGGAACGAAAACGAGCTGAACAAGCTGGAATTAAAGACTTTAACCGAATTTACACACTTGACGATATGATTGCTGAAGATGTGATTTTCGCAGCTACTGGCGTTACAAATGGAAGTTTGCTCTCAGGAATTCAGCGTGAACCCGGCTGGGCAACGACCGAAACTTTACTGATGCGATCAAAGACTGGATCCGTTCGCCGAATCGCGTACCGAACTCCAGTCGATTGAAACACAAACCATGAACAACATGCATGAGAATAGCTTTCTCGGGGTTGAAAGCTCACTCACAGGTCGTCGTTGGATTGGACCAGATGTAAATATTGAGCGAAATGCTGAAGAAATAGCGCAAAAATGTGAGATAGAGTGGCCGCTAGCACGAGTGCTAGCTAGGCAAGGAGTTCCTCCCGTCTTGATTGACTCCTACTTAAATCCAACCCTTCGCGAGTTATTGCCTGATCCGCGCACCCTGAAAGACATGCAAGTCGCCGCAACCAGGTTTCTTAAAGCAGTTCGTACACAACAACCTATCGCAATTTTTGCGGACTATGATGTGGATGGCGGTGCATCAGCAGCGCTGTTCATTTGGTGGCTACGCAAACTAAATATTGATCCTACTCTTTATGTACCTGATCGTGTTAACGAAGGTTATGGTCCAAATTCAACAGCAATGAAAAAATTAGATCAAAATCATGATTTAATTATTTGTGTAGATTGCGGGATAATGTCCCATGATGCCATAAGAGCCGTGAAAAAAGCAGACGTCATTGTTCTTGACCACCATCAAGGCATTGAAGTACTACCGCCTGCATTTGCTGTTGTAAATCCCAATCGTTATGACGAGCCCGGCGAATTAGGACATCTTTGCGCTGCAACAGTTGTATTTTTATTTTTAGTTGAGGTGGGACGGCAGCTTCGCACAAAAAATCAAGCTTCTCCAAATCTTTTGGAATTCCTTGATTTGGTCGCGCTTGCCACGGTAGCAGACGTTGCGCCACTTGTTGGCATTAATAGAGCACTGGTTCGACAAGGACTGAAAATAATAGCAAAGCGCGATCGACCTGGACTCAAAGCACTCGCAGATGTGACTAAAATAAATTCCACACCAACTGTAGGTCATCTTGGATTTACCTTCGGACCGTGCATCAATGCTGGCGGTCGGGTTGGTCAATCAGATCTCGGAGCGCGCCTTCTTTCCACAACGGACAGTAATGAAGCTGAAGCTTTAGCGACTCGATTGAGTGAATTAAATTTAAGGCGTCGTGAAATTGAAAAAAAAATCACTGCTGATGCACTTAATCAAGCCGAAAAAAACGGGCTTGACGGCCCACTTGTGTGGGCAGCAGGCGAAGGGTGGCACCCGGGAGTTGTTGGAATTGTCGCGTCTCGCCTTAAAGAAATAACCAATAGACCAGCAATTGTCATTTCTCTAAACGGCAAAACTGGAAAAGGCTCCGGGAGATCAATCTTCAACATAGATTTGGGCGCTGCGATCAGACGATTATTCCAAGAAGAATATATCATTAAGGGTGGTGGACACAAAATGGCAGTTGGTCTCACAATAACGCCTGACAAAGTCCAACCAGCAATGACTCGATTATCTGAAATACTATCGAAGCATCATACTAAAATGACAGACCAGAAACTCTTAACCCTTGACGGCTTACTCATGACGAAAGCGGCAACTCCAGATTTAATTTATCGTTTAGAGAAAGCAGGACCTTTTGGTTCTAGCGCCCCTGCTCCAAGATTTGTACTACCTGATATCACAATTAAGTTCGCAAAATGGGTCGGAGAAAGCCACCTTCAATTGGCATTATGTGATAACCAAGGTGACAAAATTGACGCGATAGCCTTTAATGCGTGTGATAGCATACTTGGTTCACAGCTTTCGCAAACTACCGGTACAAATTTCCATTTAGCAGGACGCCCAGTTATCAATCATTGGTACGGTCGTCAAAGAGTGCAATTACAGATACATGATGCTGCTATCGTGACGAATTAATCAAAAAATCGATAATGATATCAATTAATGCTTGCATATTTTGCCATGATCGCATAGCCATAGCATTGTTTTCACGTACTGGCCCGTTCGTCTATCGGTTAGGACATCAGGTTTTCAACCTGGAAAGAGGGGTTCGATTCCCCTACGGGCTGCCAAGTTCGTATAAAGGCTCCACTTGTTGTGAAAATTCTTGGTGTTCCCATTGCAAAACATTAGCATTCAAAGACAATAAGTGGGGATTGGTACTATATGACCACGCAAGGTCACGCCGTCCTGCATACCAAATTACCAACCCTTCAAACTAACCAAGCACTAAGGCAACTTGGTAAATTATTTATTGAATTATTTCACAGAAATCGTCAAACATCCCTCTTGATCATGAGAAAAAATTCACAATAGACAATAGCATCTCTTCCTTGATCTAGCATATCAAATTTATTTGCGATTCAATGAAATTTTCAAATTCGCCCGTTCAACTGTGAAGTGCACCAGGCTTCATATGGTGGTTTGAGGATATGGGTTTCATAAATGTTGTGTTTTCGTCAGGAGGCAGTATGAAT
>JAPORV010000470.1 GCA_026710055.1 Aestuariivita sp. | reverse complement strand
ACCTTAACACGCATAAGCTCTCAACCCTCTATGAGCGCTTTGAGCCGGCGGAGGCCAAGCGAATCGCAGCTCGCTTCGAGATTCATCATACACCAAAACACGGCTCTTGGCTGAACATCGCTGAAATTGAGATCAATGTGCTCACGCGGCAATGCCTTGCACGACGCATTCCTGACCGGAAGACGATGGTTCGGGAAGTACGTGCCTGGCAGGATCACCGCAACGCCGCCCAACACTCCGTCAACTGGCGGTTCACAACCGACGGTGCCCGCATCAAACTAAAGTCCCTATGCCCATCAATATAATAAGAATGGTATACAAGTCTGAGCCACGATCTGATGGCAATGACCGACTTTCACCAGGAGTTCTCATGTGAGAGGTTGATTGGCGACAAGATCTTTGACTCGGATGCCTTGCTTGAGGCTATTGCGAAAAGGGGGGTTGATGTTGTGATTTTTCCAAAGAAGAACCGCGCTCTTGAACGGACCTTTGACCGAGACCTGTATCGGGAAGGACATCGGGTTGAGGATGTTTTCGTCACAATCAAGGCGTTTCGGGCGATCATGACGTGATACTACAAGACCGCGTCAATCTTCGCGGCTGGCCATTTATCTGGTTGCAGGGATCATCGCTACGCTATAACTGTCAATGGGCTTTAGCCTTTTAAATCGATGGAATAACAATTTAGTTAGATACGACATTTTCGCTTTTTTCTGTGCTCACCACTTCGGTGTTTCCGTCAGCTTTGGCTTGCATGCGTTCCTGTGCTTTTTGCTTTGGCGTACCCTTTTTAGGGTTATGTCGGTTTTGCATTTCAAGAATACCGGCGGCCTCCAAAAAACGGGATATCCGATCTGAAGGTTGAGCGCCCTTACTGAGCCAGTATTTTATTCTGTCAAGGTTCATTGTAACCCGGTTTTCACTATCCTTTGGCAATAAAGGATTGTAAGTTCCTAACTTTTCTTTGAAACGACCATCACGTGGCATTCGAGAGTCTGCCGCTACAATACGGTAAAAGGGTCTCTTTTTTGACCCGCCGCGTGCCAGTCGAATTTTCATTGTCATTTGTTCTTCTCCGTAAAGTAGAAAATTTAGATTTAATTTTAGATCAATTTTTTCGGAAAATTAGAGATTGCTTCGTCAATGATTAAGCGCAAAACGCTTTTTACAAAAACTGGGTTCAGGCCGATGCGCTTCGCTAATAATTCATAATTTGCCATTTGTGCAGCTTCTCGGACGAGGTCAGAAGGCGGTAAATCGTGTTTTAGTTTGAGTTTTCCGATTTGTTTTGTGTGACTAATGCGTTCAGCGAGCAAATAAATCAAAATTATGTCAAGTCGGTCAATGCTTTCACGATGATCACTCAGAATTTCTGCTGCCTTGGCAATGGGATCGGTCAATTCAGTAACCTCATAAAAACAAATGAAATTATTTTGCGTATTCTTTTACGTAATCATTCAAATAAGTCGAATAAAATTAAACATAGTTTACAAAAGCACTTTTGGAATGTTTTCAAGGTTTATCATGGTAACCTACTGTCGCATGAAGAATTGATAAAGTCAGGGGTCCGAAAAATCTATCAAAGAAAAACGAAACTTTTTCTTGATATAACTTTTGACAGGTTTTCTATTTTTAGTAAATTTTGCGCCTGCAGTTAGAATTGTGGGTTTTGATGAATTGAAAAATAGATTCAGTCGGCGTTTTGTATTGCCATGTTTTTTTACGAAGCTTCATTTAAATTTTCCATTGTGTTGTTTCTAACTTTTGCATCTTGTATTGTGGGTACTTTGGGGCGCCTTTGTGTGTTTACTTTCCTTTTTTGAAACCTCTGAATTGACCTAAGCGGTTCCCACCCGCTGCATTCGGAATAAAAAGATTAGCTTGTTTAACCAAATCTTCAAGTTGTGCGACAGTTTCGTTGGCATTTTCTGAATAATCATCGTTTTCGTTGACCATCATTTTTTTCAGAAGGGATTGTCCCATTTTATTACTACTAAATTTTTTGAGTTGGGTGGACATTTGACGATGCACCTTAATTAATTTGTTTATCTCATTGACGGTTGTGCCAGAACCAGCGGCGATTCTCTTCTTGCGTGAGGCTTGGAGAATTTGTGGAAAAGCACGTTCCTTTTTTGTCATTGAGTCAATAATAGCAATCTGTTTTGCAAATTGCGTTTTGAAGGTATCTTGATGTATTTGATTTGCTATTCTTTTAAAATTTGGCAATAAAGCAAATATACCTTTTGAATCACTCATTTTTGAAAAGCCAATCAGTTGCTCTCTATAGTCATTCAGATTAAATTGCCCTTTGCTGATGCGTTTTATGGCTCGAGCTGTATCTTCGGCATTCATTGACTCTTGAGCTTTTTCAACAAGTGCTACAACGTCACCCAGTCCCAGAATCCGATTTGCAATTTGGTTTGGATCAAATTTTTCAATAGAATTTAATTTTTCGCCAGTTCCCATAAAACGAATGGGTTTACCAGTAATGGCACGCATTGATAGTGCCGCCCCGCCTCGGCCATCCCCGTCCATGCGCGTTAAAACAACACCAGATATTCCAATTTTATCATTAAACTCTGTCGCAACATTCACCGCATCTTGACCACTTAGACCGTCAACAACCAGTAGTGTTTCTCGTGGTAATACAACATCGCGAATTGCCGCAGCTTGTTTAATAAGGTCATCGTCAATATGTAAGCGACCTGCCGTATCAAGAATATAAACATCATATCCACCAGTTGATGCCTGCAATTTTGCACGTTTCGCTATTACGATAGGATCTTCCGCTTTAATGATTGGTAGCGTATCAACTTGAATTTGCTCACCCAAGATAGCAAGTTGTTCCATAGCCGCAGGCCGGTTGGTATCAAGAGACGCCATAAGGACCTTTTTTGCATCACGCTCTTTCAAGCGTTTGGCAATTTTGGCGGTAGTTGTGGTCTTTCCCGATCCTTGCAAACCAACCATCAGGACAGGGGCAGGCGGATTGTCAATTTTAAGATTACCAGAATCATCGGGGTCGCTCAAAATCTTTACGAGTTCATCCTGAACAAGTTTTACGACTTGTTGACCTGGCGTAACTGATTTTGTAATTATCTGCCCGGTTGCCTTTTGTTGTAAATCTTCGGTAAATTCACGAACAACAGAGAGTGCTACATCTGCTTCCAACAGTGCAACGCGAATTTCTCTTAACGCCGTTTTAACATCACTGTCTGATAAAGTGCCTTTCTTTTTCAGATTACTCAGCGTACTAGAGAGTTTATCTGACAAATTTTCAAACATAATCAGCTCTCCCAATGACTTTTCTTTTTTAGCTTACTTCACAGAATAGAAATGTTTTTGTTTGAGTACGACAAGGTGCTTTCATTAATTGAAAAAACCTTAAAATATGGCTTTGCACTTTTCTACACCTTACATTGATGTAATTTCATTATTCCTGTGCACCAAACAAGTTCATCAGTTTGTTGGACATGAATTCTGTCGCAACCTAAAGAGATTTTTTTTATTTATCACACGGTCTAATTTTCTTCATTTTCAATCTCTTCTGACGGTGCACTCTCCAGCACTTCTGTTTCCTCTTCAGTTTGAGAACGTAAAGCGGATGGAGCTGAGATATTCGCAATCACAAAATCGCGATCAATGACAGGTTTTGCCCCAGAAGGGAGATTGATTGACGAAATCGTGACAACATCACCAATATCCAGTCCTGTGAGGTCGATTTTGATGATTTCAGGAATATCACCTGCCGTTACAAGTAATTCGATTTCTGGACGCACGATAGTCAAGACGCCACCACGGCGAATACCAGGCGCATCTTTTTCATTTTCAAATTCTATCGGAATAAACAGATTAATCTTTGTTGATCTTCGCAAACGCATAAAATCGACATGTACCGGAAGGTCTTTAATTACGTCACGTTGCACATCTCGGCATATCACGCGAACATCGTCATACCCATTAACTTTAAGGTTGAATAAGGTTGATTTAAAGCGACCAGCTCTCAATCGTTTTAAGAGTTCATTAAAAGGAATATTGATAGCAAGCGGTTCTGTGTCTCCACCGAAAACAATTCCAGGTACGAGACCGTCACGACGTGCCTGACCAGCTGGGCCTTTGCCTGTTTTCGTCCGTTCAATACCCTGAAGATCTGGGATCGCACCGGCCATAGTTTTTCTCCAAATTGAATGAGCGATGACTGATTAGGTCAGTTTTGAAATTAAAATACAATGCTTTATACTTGAAATTTATTCATTGCAACAGCGAAAATCCACGTTGAGGACGAACAATGCCCCATAGTCCCGGCAATGCTAGTAAACCTGGAGGCACGCATGAAACAAAAATTATTTGAGCGACGATTTTTGCCTCAGCTGGTGTTGTCATATCCAAAAAACCCGCAGCATTGGCAATTAGACCAATATAGGTTGCACCGATGGCATAGCCAAAACGTTGAATTGTTGGTAATGCACCTGCAATTCTTTGCGATTCTTCTGGTGGTGATAATGATGTCGTGCGACGAAGGATGAATGTCCAAGCAATGCCAAATCCGCCACCTTCGATCGCTGCAGATAGAGCAATCAACCAAAGTGAACCATGTGTAACAGAAAAGATAAAACAAGGAATTGAAAAAATAACAAGCGAGATTCCAACCAAAATAAAAAGCCCGTCCAATCGTTCCGGTGCCGAGGAAACAGCAATTGCGGTTGCTGTCCAACCGATTGATGAACTAGCTACAATGAATCCGACAGTCAGAGCGGATACACCATAGATTGCTGTAATGAGCAGCGGTCCGAAGGCTGTAATGGGTATAGTTGCAATCGCAAGTGCTAGGATCATAGACAGTGTCGCACCGGCAGGTGTTCGTGGATCTAAAGGTGATGGTGGCAATAATCGAGAGTTTGTTTTAGCGTTAGCATCTCGAAATATAAAAAGAATAAATGCGATAAGTCCGAAAAAAACAAGAACTGTTGTTTTGATTGGGTTGATATCAATTCCGGCAACCGCAACTAAAATGACTGATGCACACAGTAACCCTAAACGGGCAGTTGGAAAATGAGTTTTATGATGCTCAACTTCAAGATGTTGTTTTGGTGATTGCCATGCAATCCAGATAGCGAGACCGAGTGCTTGAAGGCCAAAGAAGGCAAATCCCAGTCTCCAAGTTGCAAATTCGACAAAAATGCCACCAATAAGCGGGCCAAGAAAAGCGGACATTCCCCAAAAGGCTGACACAATTGCTAATGCCCGCGCGATATATCGTCTTTCAAAAACAACTGAAACAATAACAAAGCCCATTGCGACGAGACCACCACCACCGCTACCCTGTAAAAGCCGACCTGCAAGTACAATTGGCATAGTATTGCCGATGGCACTAACGAAGCAACCAATTCCGAAAATAACGGCGGCAATGCTCATTGGCAGGCGCAATCCATACCGCAAAACCAGTAAAGCAGAGGCCGCACCTGACATGATTGAACCGATCTCATAAAGAGCGACTGACCAACCAACGAGTGACTGACCACCGATGTCTGCCACGATAGAAGGTAGCATAGTTGCGACAACAAGTGTATCTGCTGCGTGTAGCCAGACGGCGAGGCTAACCAACGCTAATGAAGGAAGGTGAATTTCACGGAGAAATTCTGACCAACTTAAAGTGCTCTCTTCATGAATGGCGTTAGATTTCATATATTTATTTTGGCGATGAAAGTTCCATTCAAGTCAAGTTATTTTTTGATAAGTGAAAACATATTCTCATAGAGTTACAGTGATTTGAGCTCACTTAATTTTCTTGCCAAGTTCCTTCGAAATTTTTTGGGATCAGTAAGTTATGTCGACCGAGATTTTCGACTCTACGTTCGCCGCAAAGAGCCATTGTCGTATCAAATTCCTTGTGAATCATGTTGAGTGCTGTTGTGACACCTTTCTCGCCCATGGCGCCAAGACCGTAGATAAATGCGCGGCCGATATAGGTACTTTTTGCACCCAAAGCAATTGCCTTAAGCACATCTTGTCCTGAACGAATGCCGCCGTCGAGATGAACTTCGATATCGCCTTGCACCGCGTCAAGTATTTTGGGTAACATGCGTATAGATGATAAAGCGCCATCAAGTTGGCGACCACCGTGATTAGACACAATGATTGCGTCAGCACCAAGTTGTGCCGCCATTTTGGCATCCTCCGGGTCCAATAAGCCCTTTAGAATGACTTTACCGTCCCATAATTCTATAAGTTTTCCGATTTTTTTCCAATCCAAGGATTGATCAAATTGTTCAGCAGTCCATTCGCTTAGAGAAACGGTATTAGAAACGCCTTTTACGTGACCAACAATATTTCCGAATACCCGTCTTTTTGCAAAGAGCATTTTGGTGCCCCAACCCCATTTTGTTATCAGATTTGTAATCGTTTTAAGTGTTAATTTTGGTGGGGCTGAGAGGCCATTTTTGATGTCCTTGTGGCGTTGCCCGAGAATTTGTAAGTCTAGTGTGATGACAAGTGCTGAACAACTTGCATCTTTTGCGCGTTGGATAAGGCGTCGGACAAAATCCTCATCTTTCATTGTGTAGAGTTGAAACCAAAATGGTTTTTGGGTATGTTCGGCTACATCTTCTATTGAGTTTATCGACATTGTTGAGAGTGTAAAAGGGACACCAAACTTTTCTGCTGCCCGTGCTGCCTTAATCTCACCGTCAGCATGTTGCATTCCAGTTAGGCCAACTGGTGCCAGCGCAAGAGGCATTGAGATGTCTTGTCCAATCATTTGACTTCTTGTTGATCTTGAGGACATATCAACCGCGATGCGTTGACGAAGCCTTATTTTTTCAAAATCGGTGCAATTATCGTTAAATGTTTGTTCCGTCCAACTTCCGCTTTCAGTATAGTCGTAAAACATTCGTGGAACCCGGCTTCTATACATTCTCTTGAGATCATCGATGTTGGTGACAATGGTCATTTAAGTACTTTCTCCGAAACTAAATTTCTTGATTGATGCTCAAGGTTAGTCTTAATTGAAATTTTCACTCTTTGCGTTCTGCCATATGATTTTGATGGTCATGGGGAACAAAATAACTGATTTTGACTATTGAAGGCCGATTTACCGTTTGAGAATTTTTTTGAATAATGTCAGGTATGACTAAAATTGTTCGTCATTTGAACCCGGTATTCGTTGTAAATCTTAATAGCGTCAAGATATTTTTTTTGATAGAAATTGATATGACTTTTCTTGTCCAATGATTTTCTCGCGCAAATTTTCTGAATGGCGGATTGCTTATAACTTTCTAAATGAAATGACATTAGAGTCTGAAAATATGGTTTGACAATTTCTATCAAAAATCACTCCTTTAAATTTAATAATGGGCGATGTTTTTTACAGGCATGATTTACAAATTCGGCGTTTCAAAGCCTGCGACAAGTTTATGCTGAGTGTATAGCTTTCGCTATATTTGAAACAAATGATAGAACTTGCTCAATACTTTCACCATCAGCAATTTTGGAAATGATTGCGGAACCTACGACAGCACCGTCAGAAATACATGCAATGGTTCTGGCACTGTCTGGATCAGTAATACCAAAACCGACGACTACTGGTAGGTTTGTTTTTGCTTTGATTCTTGCAACATCTGGCGCAACGTCTACCATATTTGGCGCCGCCGCCCCGGTAATGCCAGTAATTGATACGTAGTAGACAAAACCGGAAGTGTTTTGAAGTACTTTATGTAGCCGATGATCATCAGTGGTTGGGGTCGTTAGTCTGATGAAATTCAGACCCTCATTTTGTGCTGGAATACAGAGTTCGTTATCCTCTTCCGGGGGTAAATCAACAACAATGAGGCCATCCACGCCAGCGTTCACAGCATCTGCTAGAAACTTTTCTGACCCGCAATTATAGATTGGATTAAAGTATCCCATCAGAATAATAGGTGTTGTTTGGTTGTGTTTTCGAAAATCCTTGACCAATTGAATTGTTGAATCAATCGTTATGCCTTGTTCAAGGGCGCGTTGACCAGCGCGTTGTATGGTTGGACCATCAGCCATTGGATCAGTAAAGGGCATACCTAACTCAATGATATCAACACCCGCTTTTGGTAATCCAACAATCAGTTCACGAGATGTATTGATGTTTGGATCGCCTGCCATAACATAGGCTACAAATGCTTTCTGTTCATTTGCTTTGAGCTTATGGAAGGTGGCCTCTATTCGTGACATCGTTGAATCCGTTATTTTGAGTTTGAAAGGCGCTTTGTTCGATCGTGATGAAAAAAACGTAGTGTAAAAAGCTATTGAATAAATTGAAACTTGCTACAGAAATATGTCAAAACGTACGAGGGTTTTGACCTAGTGTGCCAACTGCATTGAATTGATTGAAATATCACTTTTATTTTTGACGTACATTTTCCCTTTACAAAACTGGACGGCTGAAAAATCTACTCTTTTCACAAATTATAAACCATCAATTCAATAATTTCTATATACTAGAATGAAGTTAGCTTCAATTTCGATTTATTTTATTGAATTAAGTGATTTAACCCGTTGCCTCCATTCTCTGGGGTCATATTTCTGGTTTAATTCCCACATGCCAAGGCGTTTTTGCTGCGACCATTTTTCTGCCGCTCGGTACTGCCGGCCGTACGCCGCGGTCGCGAAGCCCCGAAGCACGAGCCATTTATTGATGTTTTCGCCATTGCAGAATACCGTGCCAAGCACTCGGCCATATTTGTCTCGCCCATGTGTTTGAATCTCTACAGTCTTTCCCCCAATTTTTTGGATTAGATGGGATTTGACTTTTTTGCCTTGGTTAAACCATTTACCATTTAAATCTTGTGCGGGTTGATCATACTCCGGCGCATCCAGGCCGGCCATGCGAATGTTGTAACCGTTCACTCTCAAACCGTCTCCGTCAATGATAAATGCTGCCCCGGAAATTACTGCGGGAATTTTATTGGTCTCTTCACGCGAGATTATGCAACGGCTTTTTTTGCCGATAACACGGATAACAAAAATTAAAGCGAGCAGAGCGAAAGAGAACAAGATTTCCAATGATCTTCCATCCTATCAGTTATTTTACAGGTACAGAAAATACTAAATGATTGATTTTGCAAGCTCTACATTGCGAATTATGTTACAATCTTTGATGATCTGAACTTTATGCAAACATCTATTTGATTTGCAAGATATTTCAGCCTCTTATGCTTTAAACGTAACTATTCAGGTACTAAAAATAGTAATTTCGATATCCTGTATACCACATTGAGTTATTTTATCTGTGTTTATTCTCACTTGCTTTCATGCAGAAATTCAACTTAATGAAATAAGGCATCTACATCCTGCATATCAATATAAATTAGGCACTATATATAGACTGATTCATATCTGAATAGTTACCTTTAAACAATCTGATTATCTAATGACCTTAAACAGATGTATCTGCATAGCCGATTTTTTATCGTACTGGAGCTCTGGAAAAACTGGGGTTGAGCATTCCGGCGACCGCCCAAATTCTTGGCGTGCGTCGAGCGCCGGTGCCGAATCTCATGAACGGTAAATCCTCATTAATGATCACCCGAGAGGTGTTGCATGAAAAAAGCAATTGACCTCAGTATGAACCCGCTCTTGCGAATGCACGCTTGGTATAATGCTATGTAGATGCGAGCATGGGCTGATGCGATTGATATCCAGCCTTATTAAACGGCGATTCAAGATACCAAAATCTTTCGGAGTTCGTCACGGCCTCGTACCGCACGATTGATCGTAACACATCGAAGCACACCTTAACATCTATTGGTGTGAAGATAACGTAGCGAGTCGCCGGATCACGGTCTTTGTGATCCGGCGTTGATTATTTTATTGTCCATTGTATCTTTCGATAGTCCCCAAGAGTGGCTGACAAACTATCAATGCGATGCAACCCTGGTATCTCAACAACGGCGTGCAAGGTAACCTAAAGATCTGTTTGAAAAAGGTACAAAGCCTCGCCAAGCACTATGATATACAGCGCACGCAAAGTCAGGCAAGTGAAGTCAGAAATGACAAAGCATGTGCATCAAGAGCACAGAGTTGACGATCATGCCAATGTTCTTCGTATGCATAAAATTGAATTATGCTAGATTATGCCTGTTAATTTGTGACAAATGTTATTATGGTATATTGCATCAAATTAGACATTAAATAAGAAATGCAATATGTCGCCGTCTTGAACGATATAGTTCTTGCCTTCCACGCGCATTTTTCCTGCATCTTTTGCTGCTTGTTCTCCACCGAGAGAAACGTAATCTTCGTAACTGATTGTTTCTGCACGGATAAAGCCAGTTTCAAAATCACCATGAATAGTACCAGCCGCTTGTGGTGCGCTTGTTCCTTTTTTGATTGTCCATGCCTTGGCTTCTTTTTCCCCTGCAGTGAAGAACGTTTGTAATTGAAGGAGTGAATATCCTAAGCGAATCAATCGATTGAGGCTAGGCTCTGTTATACCCAACTCTGCGAGAAAAAACTTTGCCTCTGTTGACGCAAGTTGTGCAATTTCTTCCTCTATACTTGCGCTGATAATGACGAAGCAGTTTCCCTGCGATGTTGCAAGTTCAGCAATAGATTGGGTGTAAGCATTGCCCTTGACGAGATTTTCCTCGTTGACATTGCATACATACAGCATGGGCTTGGCCGACAAGAGTCCAATCATTTTCCAAGTTTTTTGATCAGCCTCGTCTATAGCGACTGATCGTGCCGGCATACCGTTGTTTAGTGCCTCTTTTGCCATTTCCATTAACCTTGCCTGCTGCATGGCGTCTTTATCCCCACTTCGTACTTTGCGCGAGATGTTTTGAAGTCTCTTTTCAAGAGACTCAAGATCAGCTAACATTAACTCTATTTCGATTATCTTTGCATCTTCAACAGGATTAATTCGACCTTCCACATGCGTAACATTGCTCGATTCAAAGCATCTGACTACATGAGCAATAGAATCAACTTCTCGGATATTTGCAAGAAATTGATTGCCAAGTCCTTCGCCTTTAGAAGCACCCTTTACTAATCCCGCTATATCGACGAAGGTCATGCGCGTTGGAATTTCTCTTGCTGAATTTACAATATTGGCAATTTTATTGAGGCGTGAGTCTGGTACCGATACTTCGCCGATGTTGGGGTCAATGGTACAAAAGGGATAATTCTCAGCTTGCGCTGCAGCAGTTTTTGTTAGAGCATTAAATAGTGTTGACTTGCCGACATTAGGTAACCCAATAATTCCCATTTTGAAACCCATGTTCTTCCCCGTTGTTCCTTAATTTTTATCAATTTGCGTTGAAATTAACTTGGTGAAATTTCGCACTTTGGCTTTTTGCTTTAAAGCTAACTTTGAGTCCTGAATAACTATCAAATTTTTCGTTTTAGTTAGACAGAATCCCGTCCAGCACGAGCCAACCAATCCGCCCTTTCATTTCCTTCATGGCCGGCATGACCTTTAATCCATTCCCACGTTACCTTGTGTTCACATTGAACGGCATCTAGTCTTTGCCATAAATCTAAATTCTTAACAGGTCGTTTACTAGCTGTTTTCCAACCGTTCTTTTTCCATTTAGCCATCCAATTGGTAACGCCATCTCGAACATATTTGCTGTCTGTATATATTTTTATCGGCGTTGAACCTGAAAGTGTCTCTAATGCCTTAATGGCCGCCATCAACTCCATTCTATTATTTGTGGTGTTTGCTTCACCACCATAGAGTTCGCGTTCCTTAATAGTTTTTTTTTCTTTTGTAGCACGCAGAAAAACTCCCCATCCACCCGGCCCAGGATTTCCCGAGCACGCGCCGTCAGTATAGGCGACAATCTCAAGCATTGGCTTCTACAACAATCCATTCTACCGTTTGTCCAGAGAGTCCAATTAAATTGCCAGACCAATTTCGACCAATGGAAAATCCAGCTGAAATCAACAAGCTCTCTAGCTCATCAAGTTTATAATCATAATAGTGACCGAGTGTATAACGTTCGTGACCGCGACCGTGTTTCATGCCCGCGAAAAATACTCCTGCTGGTTTCAATGATTGCTGAATGGATGCATGATAACGTAGTAAGAAAAGCCGAGAAACATGAAGTAAGCTAAAATATGCCAAGACCCCATCGTATAAAGACTTGGCGCAAATCTCATCAAAAGTTGCTTCTTTTGCCTTAATTCTTGGATATGATGAAATATGATGAATCATTTCAGATGAGGCGTCAATTGCATCTATATGAAAACCAGCATTTGCCATTAGTTTAGCATACGTATCAGGACCAGAACCTAGGTCAAGTATACAACCATTTTTCGGGCAGACGGCAATAAATTCGTTGATAATTGGGGGCTTTTAGTGCGAGTACAGTAATACTTTCAATATAACCTGCTGTTCATGCGTTATACACGGCAATTGTTCTCGCATCGCTCACGTAGTCGCTCTCAAAAAAATATGTTTCATTTTGCTGGTGGTTAAGCTACATTTTCAATTTCTCGCAAAATTCGAGGTACTTTAAACTCTACATTTTCTTTGGCAGTTTCTATGGTTTCAATCATGACATCGAAATGCTCATGTAAGGCATTGATGACTTGTTGAACCAAGATTTCCGGTGCTGAGGCTCCAGCAGTTAAGCCAAGTGTTGAGCAATCTTTCAGTGCCTGCCAATCGATTTCATCAGCTGTTTGTACGAGTTGTGCATAATGACATCCGTGTTGTTTTCCAACTTCAACTAATCGCTTTGAATTAGAAGAATTAGGAGCACCTACCACAAGCAATGCCTCAACATTTTTTGCAATTTCTTTGACGGCTCCTTGACGGTTAGTTGTTGCGTAACAGATATCCTCTTTGTGCGGGCCAACGATGTTGGGAAAACGTTTTTGTAAAGCGGCGACAATATCTTCGGTATCGTCAACGGACAGCGTTGTTTGTGTCACGTAAGCAAGTTGATTTGGATCTCTAACTGCAACTGAATGTACATCGTCGACATTTTCGACTAAGAGAACTTCTCCTGCTGGCAATTGGCCCATTGTACCGATGGTTTCTGGGTGTCCTGCATGACCAACCATAATCATCTGTAATCCACGATCATGATAACGTTGCGTTTCAATATGCACTTTGGAAACAAGAGGACAGGTCGCATCAACATAAATCATTTGTCGTGAATTGGCTTCTGCAGGCACAGACTTAGGAACACCATGAGCCGAAAAAATAACAGGCCGATCATTTGGGCATTCCTCAAGTTTTTCAACAAAAACAGCACCCTTTGACCGCAATTCATCAATGACATGTTTATTATGGACGATCTCATGTCGCACATATACGGGTGACCCCCACTTTTTCAATGCTAATTCGACAATTTGAATTGCGCGGTCTACACCCGCACAAAATCCGCGCGGTGAAGCCAGAAACAATTGAATAGAAGGTTTAGTCATGTATTACCTGCTTATGACATCTACGATAATTATTGTTGAAAACAATAACTTTAAGTTGGCAAAACGTTTTTTGCTCTTTTGTCTACTACTATGGACTATATTTTTCATTTGTTTTAACAAAATCTCAATAACTGTAAGCGACATTTTCGATTCTGTCAATATTGCCAAAATACCCTTCAGTAGTTCGCGCTAACTCGGGTGAATAGTAACGAGTGTCATTTTAACTCTAAGTCTTTGAGAAAAATAGAAAAAATATTCTAGCGGGAATTGCTGAATACCCTTAAGAATTTCTGCGTACTTGCCCACATGACAAGTACTAAGCATTTAAAGAACAGGAAAAGTTATTGCTCAGTTAGCTCAAAATTACAAAGTCGACACTAAAATTTGAAAGCAAATAATTTTAGGTTATCATTTCATTTTCTAAATACCCAGAATGTATTGAATTGATTTTAAATTGATGCAGATATGGATTTTTTTGTACGCACGAAATGCGACCACCTTTAACATAGATCCCATCTTATTTATCAAACTCTTAAGGTGTGTGATTAAACTTGGTTTTGAGATCCGAAAACGCCTCGGCCAAAGACTTGGCTATATCAAGCGTTGTGGTGCTTCATTAGTTACTAAGAACATACAGTTTTCCGTTAAAATGAAAATCTGGTTCTTTTCATGGAAATATCAATCGATATTTTTCTGCTGATCTCTGATGTTTTTGATCACCTCATCCTGTGCAAGTTCGCCTTCAAGAATTTCGAGGAGCTTTCTTTTGTCAGATTTAGATGAGGCACTAATAATCTCTTCAGGGGTATGATTATTCACTAGAACGCACTCAATAATTCGAACATCATGTAGCGCTTATTCTGGGCCTTAAACAAGTTAACGGCAACGCTAACATCATATTTTTTATATTTACAACCACAGGACGCTCTTTCTCGATCCAATTTCCTTTTGGCATTTTTCCTGTATCTGAATTTGTATAGTCCTTAATTTCAAGGAGCGAGATCACTGTCTTGATGTCAAGTAATACCTTATTACCGTTAATGTACGGTCGCATCCTCAAGCAACGAATGTTAATACCGAAATTATTTAACCACATCACCGACGTGGCTACCTCCTTACAAAATCCACAGAGGCAAGCATGATCCTGATCTCTTGCCCGGCTCTCTCTTCATTGGGTTCTGACCAATCCAAGAAACTCAAGATCGATTCCTTGGCATCCATCTCGCTATCATTTTTTCAAATATTTAGTGTCTGTTAAAAAACCCCCCTTTTCTGGCGACTGCCAAGAGAAAAATATGAATATTTTTCATCGCAATATCAAATTTATTGGGGAATTTTACTGCACAACTGCTAATTACCCGATGTCCGGTGGCCTCATCAGGCCGACATTTCCGCTAAAATGACGCAGCAGACGGACTCCGCCTGTCCAGTCAGAAGCCTGTTTTTTTTGAATTGATGATTAAGCAGCGCGACGCTGCTGGCGCTTCAGACGCTCGCGCTCCTTCTCACGAATAAAACGTCCCAGCCGCACCAGGTTGGCCGCAATAATGG
>JAPORV010000196.1 GCA_026710055.1 Aestuariivita sp. | reverse complement strand
CCCGTGCTCACACTCGCCTTTCCATCCTTCAGTGTCATTTTTTTCATCGGGTTTTTCAATCCGAGGGTTGTCATGCCCGCTAGGTACGTGGATATTTTTTTGACGCAAAAATCATCTGCAGGGCATCATGAAAAAAAGTTAGCGGGAATGACTGGGCTGAGGTAACAGCCGACAGACAATCTGGCGATGAGATGTTATGGAATCCGACACGCGGTTGCCTTTTCAAGTCTAGGTATTTGAAGGCGGGAATTGGCGTTCCTGTCTTACGCTTACAACAGATAGGAAACGGGATGGCAAGGACAATTTGCGTAATTAGCTACAGAATTCCCTTAATTTACCCGTCTGCGCCTCCACTGGTGCGGCATCACCATCGCCACTAGTCGGGTGGCGAATGTCATAATTAGTCGTTTCATTGATTTTTCTGGTGTTGTTCGCATTGGAACGGGGAAACCCAATGCGCTTTCCATAAATCATCCGTACAGGCCCGTCTCGCCCTTGGTAAAAGGCTTACATAATAGATCAAGGTTACGCTTTGCGAAGACAGGACAGGATAAGCCCACGCTATTTCTAACAGAAAATTATCCGCTTTAACGTATTGTTCAATAGGCGGTTGATCACAAAAAAAGCGCCGCGAAAGATTTATCTAACGCGGCGCTATTTGTGGGACTAAAATGCTGCCTCATCAGCGAGACCAATGATTGTTAGCAATTCTATCAATATCGCTCCTTTGTAACCCAATATCGTCAAGTTCGCGGTCACTGAGGTTCGATAGTACCTTGCGGGTTGAGCGAACTTTGTACCATTTTTTAATATTGGTAATCGTTGAACCAATTATTGAAACAATATGACCTAGTACACCTGTTGCACTTAGCGGATGGCGAGTACTTTCTATAGCAGCCATTTCTTTATCTCCTTGTGATTTATGATGCTTATTTTAGTTTTCATAATCAGCATTTAGGGAAGGTTGTTTGTTTCAACAAGAATAAAACTTGCAAGGTCGATATGCAGAAATTGCATGGCGAAACAGAAAATTTGATGACGTGATTTTTGTGGAAGTCTGGAATTGCAAATTTAACAGCTTTTCTGTTTAACTGCATGTAGTGTAATACGTTTTTGATAAAACGCAGATGTTCTACTTGGCAAGTGTCACTTGAATATAGTATTGTTCAGTTTGAACAATAAATGAAGAGTGTCAAATAGTTATGCGTGTTTTGGGGATAGATCCAGGTCTTCGCAACCTCGGTTGGGGAATTATTGAACTGCATGGAAATCGCCTGTCTCATGTGGCAAACGGACATTGTAAAAGCAGATTAGGTAAGTTGCCCGGAAGGTTACTTGAATTGCACCAGCAATTGACGGAAGTGCTAAAAAAGTATCGTCCGCATACCGCAGCAGTAGAGCAAACATTTGTTAATCAAGATGCTAAGTCAACATTGAAATTGGGACATGCACGTGGCATTGCAATGCTGGTTCCGGCTCAATTCGGTTTGGAAGTCGGAGAGTATGCGCCAAACGCGATAAAAAAAACGGTGGTAGGCGTGGGACATGCAGATAAAGATCAAATCGGATTGATGGTGAGAATGCAACTGCCTGGCTCGAATCCAATAGGAACGGATTCGGCCGATGCGCTTGCTGTTGCCATTTGCCATGCTTTTCATTTGCAGTCTAGAGGAGCTTTAGCTGAGGCTATGCACGCATGATTGGTAGATTATCCGGATTGCTTGTTAGCAAAGATGCAGATCATGTCATGATCGATGTGCGTGGTGTATGCTATGTTGTGTATGTCTCAGAACGAACAAAGTCTGTATTACCATCTGTAGGTTCAACCATATCATTATATACGGATCTACTGGTTCGTGAAGACTTACTTCAACTCTTTGGTTTTGGTTCAAGACAAGAGAAAGAATGGCATCGTGCGTTAATGTCTGTACAAGGTGTTGGAGCTAAGGCATCAATGGCCATTATCGGGGCTATGGGTGCTGAAGGCTTAGGGCGCATCATCGCATTAGGTGATTGGGCTTCAGTCAGAGCCGTGAAAGGAATCGGACCTAAAATTGCGCAACGCATAATTATGGATCTAAAGGAAAAAGCGCCGCAAATCATGGCAATGGGTGCTACTCTTGGACACGATTTAACGCATGCACCTGACGCGGACGTAGATGAACAGGAATCGGTCAATGTTCCAACTCCGATTGATCCGACCACCACAGTTGTTGCACAGTCAGATGCGTTATCGGCTCTGACAAATCTCGGTTATTCTCCTTCTGATTCTGCTGCTGCAGTTGCCGCTGCGGTAAATAAAAATGATAACGCAGATATACAGGAGCTAATTCGTGAGGCTCTTAAGTTGTTAGCACCTGGGCAATAGAGATTTTATGACATCCAAAAGCCAAATAATGTCACCAGAAAGTATAGCAGAGGATTCGGACAAGGCACTACGTCCGCAGTTTCTTAAGGATTTTGTTGGTCAAGCGGACGCACGATCAAATTTGGCTGTTTTTATTAAAGCCGCTCGACAGCGCGGACACGCAATGGATCATACGTTGTTTTTTGGGCCGCCAGGATTAGGAAAGACGACGCTGGCACAAATTATTACGCGTGAGCTGGCGGTGAATTTTCGTATGACGTCAGGAGCAGTTTTGGCAAAAGCTGGCGACCTTGCAGCGATTCTAACGAATCTTGAGGCAAATGATGTTCTCTTTATTGATGAAATTCATCGTCTAAATCCTGCTGTAGAAGAAGTGCTCTATCCCGCCTTAGAGGATTTTGCACTTGATCTCGTTATAGGTGAAGGGCCAGCTGCACGTACCTTGAGGATTGACTTACAGCCTTTTACTTTAATTGGCGCAACAACGCGTCTTGGTCTTTTGACTACTCCTTTACGTGATCGATTTGGAATTCAGATTCGATTGAAATTCTATGAAGTGGAAGAGTTATATGAGATTGTCACGCATAATGCCAAGAAGCTGGGCGCTCCGTCTGAGCAAACGGGATTACGAGAGATTGCTAAAAGAGCACGCGGAACCCCAAGAATTGCCGGCAGGTTGTTAAGACGAGTTATTGATTTTGCCGATGTCGAAAATGAAGGACGGATTTCAAGGGAATTGTCTGATCAGGCTCTTACCCGTCTGGGGGTGGATCAACTTGGTCTTGATGGAGCAGACCGGCGTTATTTGAACTTAATCGCTGAAAATTATTCAGGTGGACCTGTGGGAATTGACACTATTTCTGCAGCACTTAGTGAAGCTCGTGATGCAATTGAAGAGGTAATTGAGCCATATCTTTTGCAACAGGGACTTATTCAACGAACCCCTCGTGGGCGAATGTTAGCCCACAAAGCTTGGACACATTTGGGCTTAAATCCACCAACCAATACACCAACTCTATTTGATGATCTGGCAGAAAACACCAATCCTTACGGTACAAAATAATTTTTTCGGCTATTGATCAATATGGCAAACTACCATCATTTTCAATTAACTGTGTACTACGAAGACACCGACATGGCAGGTATTGTATATTATGCAAATTATCTTCGTTTTATTGAGCGTGCACGTTTTGAAATTGCGAGCGAACTTGGTCTTGATCAAAATAAAATGTACGCCCAAGGATTAATATTTGTCGTCAGGCACATGGAAGCAGATTTTTTAGGCCCAGCAAAATTAGGTGATCAGTTGACTGTACAGTCGTCTCACAAAAAACTATCCCCAGTACGTTGGTTTTTTGAACAACAAATTTTTCGCGATGATCATATTATCTTTAAGGCACTCGTTACAGTCGTTAGTACCAACTTAAATGGGCACCCGGTCGCTCTTCCTACAGGAATCAATGATATAAATTGATAGTTTTGTTATATTTATAAAATTTAAATTTAAATTTAAATGCCAATATAAAATTACATACGTTATTTTATTCAGTACATCATAAGTGTGATGATAATTTACGAGCAGGAATATGGAAACAGAAATTTTGGCACAAGCTCAAGAAATTGATTTTTCTGCTTGGGGTTTATTTGCCCGTGCTACGCTGACTGTAAAGATAACGATGCTGATACTACTTTTGGCATCATTTTGGGCCTGGGCCGTTATTTTTCATAAGTTAACGGCCTTTCGGGCAGCACGGCGAGAAGCAATTTTATTTGATCGGCAATTTTGGTCTGGTGAACCACTTGATGAACTTCTTAACAGAATAGGGGTTGAACCTAAAGGACGCTCTCAGCGGATTTTTGCAGCAGGAATGATTGAATGGCGTCGTTCGCACCGCCGCGATGGGGAACTGATTGCCGGGGCGCAAGGACGCATTGATCGTTCAATGGATGTCGCTATTTCGCGTGAGGCGGAGTCTTTACAAAAGGGTCTTCCAATTCTTGCTACTGTTGGATCCACCGCTCCATTTATTGGGCTCTTTGGAACGGTTTGGGGAATAATGAACGCCTTTATTGAAATAGCAGAGCAGCAAAATACAAATTTAGCTGTTGTAGCGCCCGGAATTGCTGAGGCATTGATGGCAACTGGACTTGGTTTACTAGCCGCAATACCGGCAGTTATTTTTTATAATAAGCTGTCGGCGGATAGTGACCGAATTGTTGCAGGTTACGAGACTTTCGCTGACGAATTTGCCACAATTCTCTCGCGACAACTGGATTCCTAAACGATGGTTGATAGCGCGATCAGAAATCATTCTGTTGGCCGTAGGCGACAACGTAAGAACGCTAAGCAAATGTCCGAAATTAATGTAACGCCATTTGTGGACGTTATGATGGTATTGTTGATTATTTTCATGGTGGCCGCTCCACTCTTAACAGTCGGCGTTCCTGTTTCATTGCCTAAAACAGCAGCGAGTGCACTGCCGGACGCGCAGGAGGAGCCCTTGACAATAACAATTACAGCAGATGGTGAATTACAAATTCAAGCGTCAGTTGTCGACCCAGAGGAGTTGATCATGCGATTAAGGGCGATTGCAGTAGAACGTGTCACTGATCAAGTGTATCTTCGTGCAGATGGTTCTGTCCCATATGAATTTGTTATGCAAGTGATGGGCGCACTGAATGCTGGTGGATTTTCAAATATTGGGTTGGTCACCGATGGTGGTGGTCCTCGTTTCGATCAAACGAAGGAGTGAATTTGAGTGAAGACCGGGACTTATATCTCGGGTATTTGTCATTTGTTTCTAGTGGCATGGGTTATGCTGAGTGCAACATTTCAATCAGAACCAACGCATTCATTTGCTGTTCAAGAAGTAACTCTTGTATCGACCACCGAATTTGCAGCAATTGGAGTGTTACCGCAACAGCCTGATGTTTTGATGGAAGCGCCTAATTCGCCAGACTTGTCGACCTTTGATTCAATTGACCCACAAGTGATGACATCAAATGATCAACGGCTTTCCAAGACACAACCGGATGTGACAGAAACGGTTCAACCAGACAATCCACCAGTTAATATTCCTTTATCGATTCCTGTTGATCCAATCATTGACAGCACGCTTGAAATTACTCCACCTGAGCCAAGCAAATTGCCCGCGTTATCGTCAGCACCACAGCCGCCAAATGCAGAACGTATTGCGCCAGAGGTTGTCGCGCCGCCACCGATTGATGTAACTATCGGTGACTTAGACCAAGATGCAATTGCACCGTTAAATACAAAAGCAGAAACGGTAGAAGAGCCTCAAGAAGAGACAGCGAGAGAAGAAGCTACTACTGAAATTGTTACCGAGGCAGAAGAGTCTGATATTTCTGACGTTGTTCCGGTAAGGCCTTTGTTCAGACCTCGCGAGTTGATTATAGAAACCCAAGAAAGTGATGTTGACGAGCAAGATATTATAGCAAGTGCAGTCGCTGACGCAATCGCTGATGTTATGATATCATCTTCGAATAGCAACGCCCAGCAATCGCAACCTGGTTCACAGTTATCGTCCCATGAACAGGAGGCCTTTCGATTAGAGGTTGGTCATTGCTGGAATGTAGGATCGCTCTCAACAGAGGCTTTACAGACAAAAATTGTTGTTTCAGTTTTAATGCGACAAGATACGACACCAATTGAAGAGTCAATCAAATTGCAATCATATTCTGGTGGGACGCGCAATGCTGCCGATAAGGCTTTTGGAGTTGCGCGAAGAGCGATCATTCGGTGTGGTAAGAAGGGATATAACCTGCCAGTCGAGAAGTATGAAACTTGGCGCGAAATCGAGATAGAATTCAATCCAGAACAAATGAGGAACAGATGAGAGTTAGCTTCTTTTTTGCCATAGCGACATTGCTGCCCCTGCAGTTGATAAATGTAAGCGCGGCGCTTGCGCAATCCTCTCCGCTGCGCATTGAGATAACGCAAGGTGTTATCGAACCTCTTCCATTTGCGATTCCTAATTTTATTGCTGAGAACACAGTATCAAATGAGTACCCACAAAATATAAGTCGCGTCATTGCTAATGATCTGACCGGTACGGGTCTTTTTCGCGAAATTCCCGAAACCGCGTTTATTAGTCAGGTTAGAGACTTTTCTGCATCTGTGCAATTTGCAGATTGGAAAGCGATTAATGCCCAAGCATTAATCACCGGCACAGTCGCTATAAGTGGTGATAATCTCGTAGTACAATTTCGTTTGTTCGATGTTTTTGCAAATTCTGAACTCGGGCAGGGTCTTCAGTTTACGGGGCCGATCAGCACATGGCGACGTATGGCCCATAAAGTCGCTGATTCTGTTTATAGTCGAATAACTGGTGAAGGTGGTTACTTTGATAGTCGGATTGTGTTTGTCTCCGAGACTGGTGCCAAAGGTCAACGGCAAAAACGATTAGCGATCATGGATTACGACGGTGAAAATGTGAGTTACCTTACTGATGCAGAGACCCTCGTTCTTGTGCCCCGTTTTTCCCCAGATGGTGACCGAATTTTATATACGTCCTATGCAACAGGAAACCCAAGAATACACGAATTATATTTGAATTCGTCTCAGAGTCGGGTTTTGGAGCAATCAACGGGAACGATGAGTTTTTCTCCTCGATTTGCGCCAGATGGGCAAACAGTCATTTATTCACTGGAACAAGGTGGCAATACCGATATTTATTCCCTTAATCTTGACAACGGTGAAGTACGTCGATTAACGAGCGGTCCGTCAATTGATACTGCACCAAGCTTTTCGCCTGATGGTAGCCGAATTGTTTTTGAAAGTGATCGATCAGGCGGGCAACAATTATATGTTATGTCGGTGACGGGTGAGCAAGTTCAGCGTATTAGTTTCGGAGAAGGCAGATATGGCACGCCGGTATGGTCTCCCCGTGGAGATTTAATTGCGTTTAGCAAACAAAATAGAGGTCGATTTCATATTGGTGTTATGCGTGTTGATGGATCCGAAGAACGTTTGCTAACCGCATCATTCTTAGATGAAAGCCCAACTTGGGCACCCAATGGACGAGTGATTATGTTTGCACGAGAAACGCGAGGTGAATTAGGCCGATTCTCACTATATACTGTTGACATCAGTGGCCGAAATTTAAAGCAAGTATTAACCCCAGCAGGAGCTTCTGATCCTTCATGGTCAGCATTGCAGAAATAGGTAATTTTCCTTTGCAATCGTTCACAACCAATCTGTATAATTGTTATATTTGCAGAAATCGTCATGATTGACATTAATTAAACATCCCGCCCGATCATGAAAAAATTAACAACAAAAAGGCCTTTGAAATGAACTATATGAGATTAGCACTAAGCATGTTTTCTATCTTTTTGGTAGCGGCATGTTCAAATTCATTGGGTTCTGATGTTAACGAATTTAACGGACAGAGTGATCTTGCTAATATAAGTACAGGATCAGTTTCTGATGTGACGTCTCCAGCCCATTTTCAACAAGTGTTGGGCGACAGGGTATTTTTTGCTGTCGATGACTCAAGTCTTTCAATTGATGCACAAGCAATATTAGATGATCAGGCAAATTGGTTGCTGGAAAACGTCAACTACGATGCTGTCATTGAAGGACATGCGGATGAGCGAGGTACGCGGGAATACAATCTGGCGCTAGGCGCGCGTCGCGCGAATACAGTACGCGAATACTTGATTTCCCGGGGAATTCTGGAGACAAGATTAGAAACAATTAGTTATGGGAAAGAAAGGCCGATTGAAATCTGTAGTAATGAATCATGTTACGCGTTAAATCGCCGCGTTGTAACAGTGCTCACTAGTGGTGTTTCGGGGTAAGCAATGAGAAAATTTAGGGTCATAGTTTGTTTGGCCTTTATGTTGGTCTCTCAATCCGCAGTTTCTCAAAATGAGCAAACTCTCGCAGATATTCGACAAGAACTCAGCATTCTTTATGTTGAATTTCAAAAACTAAAGCGTGAATTAAGTACTACCTCTGCTCCTGCGATGACATTAACTGGTAGTAGCGTTTTGGACCGTGTGACTGCCATCGAGGTAGAAATGCAGCGTTTAACTGCACAAGCTGAGAAGCTTCACTTCAGGATAGAACGAATTGTAAAGGACGGTACAAATCAAATTGGTGATTTGGAGTTTCGCTTAGTTGAGCTTGAGGGCGGTGATACCAGTCAACTTGGAGAGACAACGACGCTTGGTGATATTTTATTAACTGACCCATCAAAGCCGAGTGAGTTACCTGAGACGATACAATTAGCAATTGGTGAACAAGCGGATTACGATACGGCGATTGCTGCTATTGAATCTAAAGATTATCAAAAGGCAATCCAACTGTTGGAAGCTTTTAATCAAACTTATCCCGGCAGTCCATTGGCTGGAGAAGTATCCTATAGAAAGGGTAATCTATTAAATGAAATGAATGATACTCGAGCGGCTGCACAGTCTTATTTGGAAAGCTATGAACTTTCGTCAGATGGGCCATTTGCCGCAGATGCTGTTTTGGCACTTAGTATTGCTTTGGGTGAATTAGGTAAAGTTGAGGAGGCTTGTGTGATGTTAGGACAACTTCCGACCCGGTTTCCTTTATCCGTAGCGATTGTGAGCGCTCAAGAGCAAGAAGAAATTCTAGGGTGCCGTTGAATTCGGGAAAATGCATAATTCTTACCGCAATTGAGGAAGAGTTAAAAGACAGGCATCAAGACCGGGTGGGCATTGCGGTATCAGGTGGGAGTGATTCAATTGCATTACTCCATGCTGTTTCAGTATATTCCAAAAATACTCATATTCATATTTCCACCGCTACAGTTGATCATGGATTGAGAAATGAAGCAAAAGCTGAGGCGAATTTTTGTGCTAAATTTGCCCATGAATTGGGCGTAGAACACGATATTTTATGCATCAAGAACTGGAATCTTAATAAGAACCTTCAAGATCAAGCTCGGACACTGAGATATGAACTCTTGACTGAATGGGCGCATAAAAAAAATCTTTCACTGATTTTGACAGCACACACAGCTAACGATCAGGCAGAAACGGTATTGATGCGGTTGGCGCGAGCGGCAGGTGCGGATGGGTTAGCGGGTATTCCTCATTGTCGTGAATTGAATGGAATCACAATTTTGCGGCCTCTTTTGAGGGTTTTTCGGGGTGATTTGCGAGAATATCTTCGGCATCGAAACATTCACTGGGTTGAAGATTCAAGCAATAATGACCAACGTTTTGAACGTGTGAGAGCAAGAGAGACTTTGGCGATTTTAGAGCGATTTGGATTGACGACTAAAGCACTTGTTGATGTCGCGTCTAATCTAACACAGGTTAAGTCTGCCTTGGCGTGGTATACGCAATTGGAAGTTAAAGCATTAATGCGTGTAGATAACGGTGATATCTTAATTAATCGAGAAGATTTTTACAAACTCCCCAAAGAAATGAAGCGTCGTCTCTTGGTGCGCGTTCTATTGTGGATAGGTGGCGGTGTTTACCCGCCTCGTCGAAATTCTGTGAATAATGTGCTAAATGCAATTACAGAAATAAGGAACATTACGCTGAATGGTTGTATTTTGCTTCATCAAGGAGATGATGTACGGCTATGTCGCGAGTTTCAAGCTGTGCAAGATGTTGTTAGTTCGATTAATGACATTTGGGATCGCCGTTGGAGATTCTCAGGATCAGTATCAAAATCGCAAGATGTGATTATCCGGGCATTGCGTGAAGATGGGTTACGGCAATGCCCCAATTGGCATCAAACTGGTCGTCCGCGCCTTGCGCTCTTGGCATCACCTTCTGTGTGGGAGGGCACAAAGTTAATTTTTGCGCCGCAAGCAGGATTGAAGGGTCCTTGGGAATTTGAACTTGTTGAACAAGATGTAGATTTTTATTCAAAAGATATATTGGATTGAACCTTGATGAAATCCACCTATGTTAATGTTGATTTAAAGTGATATAGGCATAATGAACATCGTTTAGTTTTGACGGTATTTTCTAGGGGGATGGTTTCTTGAGTAACATTCGCGGCATAGCCTTTTGGGTTGTTTTATTTTTATTACTTTTGGCGCTTTATAACCTGTTCAATAGAGGCGGTGAAGGACTTCGGGGTGGAGAAGTAAGCTATTCCGATTTTGTTGCCTCGGTTGAAGGCGATGAAGTGAGCCGAGTTACACTGGACGGTGAGCAAGTTCATTTTTTGACGGCTGATGGTAATGAGTATATTACGATAAAGCCTGAGGACGCTGAAGTAACAAATTTGTTGATTGCTAACGATATTGAATTTCTCGCTGAGCAACAGCGACAATCGGGTTTTCAGTCTTTTTTACTTTCACTGATACCATTCCTGCTATTAATTGGTGTTTGGATTTTCTTTATGAATCGTATGCAGGGACGTGGCGCTGGTGGTGCGATGGGTTTTGGAAAATCAAAAGCCAAAATGCTTAATGAGAAACATGGGCGTGTTACTTTTGATGATGTGGCTGGTATTGATGAAGCAAAGGAAGAGTTAGAAGAAATTGTGGAATTTTTGCGAAACCCGCAAAAGTTCTCGCGACTTGGGGGGAAAATTCCAAAAGGTGCTTTGTTAGTGGGGCCGCCTGGCACAGGAAAGACACTGTTGGCGCGAGCGATTGCTGGTGAAGCGGGTGTTCCCTTCTTTTCGATTTCTGGATCAGATTTTGTTGAAATGTTCGTTGGTGTTGGTGCTAGTCGTGTTCGTGATATGTTTGACCAAGCGAAGAAAAACGCACCTTGCATTGTTTTTATTGATGAAATTGATGCGGTTGGGCGACACCGAGGTGCTGGATACGGTGGTGGAAATGATGAACGTGAGCAAACTCTTAACCAGCTACTTGTGGAAATGGACGGGTTTGAAGCGAATGAAGGTGTGATTATTGTTGCAGCGACTAACCGAAAAGATGTCCTTGACCCAGCTTTATTGCGGCCTGGTCGATTTGATCGTCAAGTAACTGTTGCAAATCCCGACATTAGGGGTCGCGAGAAAATTTTAGGTGTTCATTCACGCAATACACCATTAGGGCCAGATGTAGATTTGCGAATCATTGCGCGAGGCACTCCAGGCTTTTCTGGTGCAGACCTCGCCAACCTTGTGAATGAAGCGGCGCTATTGGCTGCACGCATTGGTCGGCGTTTTGTTACGATGGATGATTTCGAAAACGCCAAAGATAAAGTTATGATGGGGTCAGAACGGCGATCGATGGTTCTGACATCTGATCAAAAGGAAAAGACGGCTTATCATGAAGCTGGTCACGCAATTGTCGGGCTGTCATTGCCGGAATGTGATCCTGTCTATAAGGCTACCATTATTCCTCGGGGGGGTGCACTTGGTATGGTTATCGCGTTACCAGAAATTGATCGATTAAATTGGCATCGTGATGAATGCGAACAGAAATTAGCAATGACCATGGCGGGGAAAGCGGCTGAAATTTTGAAATATGGTGAAGATCATGTTTCTAACGGACCAGCTGGCGATATTCAGCAAGCATCGGCGTTGGCGCGCGCAATGGTTTTACGTTGGGGTATGTCAGACAAAGTCGGCAATATTGATTATACTGAGGCACATGAAGGATATAATGGTCAAACTCCGGGTTTTTCAGTTTCAGCGCACACAAAGGAATTGATTGAGGAAGAAGTAAAGCGATTGATTGAAGACGCTTTTGTTCATGCAAAAAAGATATTGCAAGAAAAGAAAGAAGAATGGGAGCGATTGGCTCAAGGTTTGTTAGAGTATGAAACGCTTACTGGTGATGAGATTAAGCGCGTTATTAAGGGAGATGCCCCAGACGCGAACGACGATGAAGGTGATAGCTCAGACCAGAGTCGCGCACCTAGTCTTACGGCAATTCCTAAGACAAAACGCAGGAAGAAAAGCCCAAAAGTCCCATTGAAACCGAAGCCTTCGATGTAAATCAGCGCTTGAAAAGGAATCGGTAAGTTCTTGTATTGAGAAACGGTATTTGTTACTTGCTGATCTTTTTTCTTTTATCGCTGTAGGAAATAATAAAATCAAAGTGCCGTTATTGGCAAAAAATGTCAGTAGGATAGCGTCATGCACAATAAATTAGATATTGAAATCGCACGTGAAGCGCGGCTTGAATCAATTCATGTCATTGGAAGCAAGATAGGGATACCAGAATCAGATTTACGACCTTATGGCCATGATAAGGCAAAGGTTTCTCAAGCCTTTATTGATTCTGTTAAAGGTCGTGATAATGGAAAGTTAGTTCTGGTGACTGCTGTTAATCCAACGCCAGCAGGGGAAGGAAAAACAACGACAACGGTAGGGTTAGGTGACGCTCTTAATTATATTGGTAAGCGAGCCATGATTTGCATTCGAGAAGCATCGCTTGGTCCAAATTTTGGAATGAAGGGCGGCGCTGCTGGTGGTGGTTACGCACAAGTTGTTCCAATGGAAGACATGAATCTTCACTTCACGGGTGATTTTCACGCTGTTACGGCGGCACATTCGTTGTTGTCGGCGATGATTGATAATCATATTTACTGGGGTAATGAGTTAGATATTGACTTGCGCCGAGTTGTTTGGCGTCGTGTGATTGATATGAACGATCGTGCGTTAAGGCAGGTAACCGCTGGGTTGGGCGGTGTGTCAAATGGTTATCCGCGTGAGACGGGTTTTGACATTACTGTCGCGTCTGAGGTTATGGCAATCTTGTGCCTAGCAAAAAATCTTGACGATTTGCAAGATAGACTTGGCCGTATGATAGTAGCTTATCGGCGAGATAAATCCCTGGTATTTTGTCGAGATTTAAATGCAGATGGCGCGATGGCAGTATTGCTGAAGGACGCAATACAGCCTAATCTTGTACAAACTCTTGAGAACAATCCAGCTTTTGTACATGGTGGTCCGTTTGCGAATATTGCACACGGCTGTAATTCTGTAATTGCCACAACGACAGCACTGAAACTTGCAGATTACGTCGTAACAGAAGCAGGTTTCGGAGCAGATCTTGGTGCTGAAAAATTCATGAATATTAAGTGCCGTATTGCCGGTTTACAGCCATCTGTTGTCGTTTGTGTTGTTACTGTGCGGGCGATGAAAATGAATGGTGGCGTTGCACAAAGTGATCTTAATGAAGAAAATGCTGTGGCAGTACAGAAAGGTTGTTCAAATCTTGGTCGTCATATTGAAAATCTAAAAAGTTTTGGTGTACCGGTTGTTGTGGCAATAAATCACTTTGTTTCTGATACGGAGACAGAAATTGACGTCATTCGAGATTATGTTTCAGAACATGGTGCCGAAGCAATTCTTAGTCGCCATTGGGAATTAGGTTCCAGGGGCACTGTTGATCTTGCACAAAAAGTTGTAGATCTTGCTGATTCTGGCATCACCAAATTTTCAACTCTTTATCCACCTGAAATGACTCTTATCGATAAAATCAATACTATTGTCACAAAAATTTACAGGGCTGATAATGTCGAAATAAATAACAAAATTCGGGATCAACTTAAACTTTGGGAGGGCCAAGGTTATGGTCATTTGCCGATTTGTATGGCAAAGACGCAGTATTCGTTTTCGACGGATCCAGCGCTAAGAGGTGCACCAATTGGTCATTCTGTTTCTGTGCGTGAGGTGCGCTTGAGTGCTGGAGCCGGATTTGTTGTAGTTATTTGTGGCGAAATAATGACAATGCCTGGATTGCCAAGAGTGCCCGCTGCTGAGAATATCAAACTCAGTGAGACCGGTCAAATTAATGGATTATTTTGACGTATTCAGTAACTATTCAGCCCCCAAAATGCGTAACATTTAGGGTGTGTCGAGTATTTTTGTTGACATCTTGAGAGTCATGGTTTGTCTGGGCTCCGAACGAGACGGTAAAAGCCGTCCATAAGGCATTAATACGATAGCAGGCAGGATAGAGTCCGATGTCAGGATTTCCTGATCGACCTCGATGAGAGTGGGTCTTTTTTTTCGATGGAACGGTCACGGCTCCTTCAGCGTCCCTCACGGGTAGCGATGAGTGCCATGCGGTTTTGGAGGTGGATATCCAGGAATGGGAAGAAGTGCTGCGTCGAAAGGATGACCAGCTTCGGATCAAGGAGGCGCACATCCGGGATCTTGAAGAGCGGCTGCGTCGTCAAGGCCGCATCATTCGTGAGTAAGACGAATGTTTATCCGAGCTGGAGCGTCGTCTTGGTCTCAACAGTTCCAATAGCAGCAAGCCGCCGGCCTCTGCGAGGCGCGGCCTACCCATAAGCTAAATTAGCTCTCAACAAGCCTCAAAAAGTGAGTGATAAGAGGCCGAATTGTTCATTTTCTCATTCGGAGTTCCCTCACCATGACACCTCTTGCACCAATCCGCCAGAAGTTATTTTCGCCGGAAGGTCAACAGATCTTAGCCGAGATGCCAGCCCCGACAACCTTTTCGGGACGCATGGCCTTTGCGCGCGCAGTGTGTGCGCGTTTTGCGTTTGTGGATACCCGAGGAGCGCTGCGGGAATCCAGTTGCATTGCAGCGTGACGGGAACTTGAAACGGCGGGTCGGATAAAGTTACCCCCGGGCGCTGCCCGCAAGCAGGCGTCCTCACGTCCGTTGATGCAATCGACCTCGGTGCCCCCTGCGCTGGATGTGCCGGCACGTGTGGACAGGGTGTCGGGATTGGCAGTGCAGTTAGTTGA
>JAPORV010000473.1 GCA_026710055.1 Aestuariivita sp. | reverse complement strand
AGCCTTGAGTGAGGTGAAGTGATGTCTCTTGGTGCACTTCACAGTTGAAACGGGCTTTTATATTTATCAATACGACATCACCCTGAGACTTCTGTTTATGTGATTAAGATAGCGCGAAAGTCGTTGACGTTAGTACGTGTAGGTCCAGTAATGACTTGGTCTCCCAATTTTTCAAAGAAAGTATGTGCATCATTTCTTTTAAGGAAATGTTCAGGATGGAGACCGATTTTAAGAGCACGTTTTAAACAATCCGGTGAGATTATCGCACCAGCTATTTCTTCTATTCCATCGATTCCATCAGTATCAGCAGCAAGTGCGTAAATATTTTTTGCACCTTTCAGCGCGATAGCAAGGCTTAAGATGAATTCGACATTTCTACCGCCACGCCCGCCACCAGTAACCGTTACGGCGGTCTCACCGCCAGATAGAAGGACGCATGGCGGAGCAATTGGCTGCCCATGGGTTTTTACCTGAAGAGCGATACTGGCCATTACTTTGGCAACTTCTTGCGCTTCTCCTTGAATTGAGTCACTCAGAATGAGCGGTGTAATTCCATTCTTTGTTGCGATTGAAGCCGCAGACTCAAGTGCTTGTTGCGGTGTTGCGATAATATGTATGACCCCTTTATTGAGAATTGGATTATCAGGTTTCAGTGTTTCATTTCTTGGGTTTGTAAGTGCCTCTTTAAGAGCTAATTGGTTAATGTTCGGTAATTGGTCAATGCCATATTTGGAAATGATATTTTGTGCATCAACGAGCGAGGTTGGGTCCGCGATAGTCGGCCCTGAAGCAATAACGCTAGGATCGTCACCGGGAACATCTGAGATAATCAATGTTGTCATCGGTGTAGATGGGGCTGAAAGTGCCAAACGCCCTCCCTTGATTTTGGAGAGGTGCTTTCTCACGCAGTTAATGTCATCAATAGATGCTCCGCATTTTAAAAGAGCCGATGTTATCTCTTTTTTCTCATCAATAGTTATTTCGTCCACAGGTGCGCAAAGAAGTGATGATCCACCACCTGAAATTAAAGCTAAGCAATGATCATTTTTGGTGAGTTGTGAAACTAAATCTAGAATTTTTTTTGCTGAGATTTCACTTTTATTATCGGGGGTCGGATGATTGGCTTCCGCAATTTGAATATGCTTACAAGATGCTGAATGACCATAACGTGTGACGACATGCCCCGTTAGTGGGCCGTCCCAATTTTTTTCAACGGCTTCGGCCATCCTTGCGGATGCTTTTCCCGCACCAACAACGACGAGTTTGCCGGGTGGTTTATTGGGTAAAAAAGCAGAAACGTGTAAAAGAGGATCCGCGCTTTGTATTGCTGCATGGAGTAGTTTCGTGAGGAATTTAGATGGCGTATCAGATTCCATAGGCGTTAGTCATGCAAAGCCAATCCTTCAGCATTAAAGAAGTGCGTTCGACTCTCATCAAAGTGCAGCCCAACATTCTGTCCGGCTTTTACGTCGATATCGCCAACATGTCGAACAGTCAATAATCCTAGTTTTTCACACTCAACGAATAACATAACATCTGCACCAAGATATTCAGAAACTTCAACCTTTCCTCTGCAGTGGCCTTCATCTTCGCTTGCGATTTGAATGTGTTCTGGTCGCACACCAATATGTGTCGCTTGGCTCGCATTGGCAGGTGCTGGACCTGAGCCATTGTGACTGGGTAACCCAAACTTACCGTCACTTACAGAGCAAGGCATGACATTCATTTTGGGGCTTCCGATAAATTGTGCAACAAAGAGGTTTCCGGGACGCTCATAAAGTTCTCGTGGGCTGCCGACTTGTTCGATAATACCGGACTGCAAGACGACAATTCTATCTGCGAGGGTCATCGCTTCAACCTGGTCGTGTGTGACATAGATCATTGTTGTATCAAGCGTTTTATGTAATTTTGCAATTTCCAGCCGCATTTCAACACGAAGCGCTGCATCTAGATTTGATAGCGGTTCATCAAACAAAAAGGCAGTTGGCTCACGAACAATAGAGCGACCAATTGCAACGCGTTGCCGTTGGCCGCCTGATAGGTCTTTAGGACGTCGCTCTAGTAGTGCTTCAAGTTTAAGGACACTGGCCGCATCATCAACACGTCTTTGAATTTCTGACTTCGGCGCACCCGCGGCTTTCAATGAAAATCCCATATTATCCCGTACAGTCATGTGCGGATATAACGCATAACTCTGGAAAACCATCGTTAAACCGCGCTTAGAAGGTGGCTCTGCGGTCATATTTTTACCACCAATATTGATTTCACCGCGACTCGTATCTTCTAGCCCGGCAATCATCCTTAATAAGGTCGACTTACCGCAACCAGATGGTCCAACAAAAATAATGAACTCGCCTTCTTCAATAGATAGATTAACTCCTTTGATGACTTGAAGATCACCAAACCATTTTTCCACTGCATTTAATTTTATTGACGACATTCTTTAGACTCCCATTGCGATTGATCAATTTTCAATCGACCAAATTGCGGTTGTTTGAGCAAATCTGATAATGTGATTAATTTTGTTTAGCACATCACTGATCGACCGATCATCAAGCGGTTTCTCCCTTTGGTTGGTCGGATATTTCAGATCATTAATCTTCTTCTTGTTAGTAGTGACCGTATAATCATTTAAGATTTTGATAGAGTATGATGGTTGATTCTGCCACATGACTTATGCTAACCTTTGACTGAACCTGCAGTGAGACCTTTGGTCATAAATCTTTCCAACCCCAAGAAAATCACCATGATTGGCACAGTTGCAATTACGGCACCTGCCATTAAATGTTGACGCGGAATCTCTGATGAATTTAAACTTGCGATACCGCGTGTGAGTGTAAATTTTGAGGGATCATCAAGTAACATAAATGCAAGCAAGAATTCATTCCATGCGATCATGAATACATACAATGACACGGAAGCGAGGGCGGGCAGGCTGAGTGGCAATGTTATTTTCCAAATGACTGATAGTCTTTTTAACCCGTCCATTAAGCCAGCTTCTTCGATTTCTGCTGGTAGCCCACGAAAGTATCCCTGTAGCATATATAAAGCAACCGGAATGGTCGTGACGGGGTAAATCAAAATGATACCTGGTATGGAATTTCGAAGTCCTGTCATCGAAAAAGCGATGTAAATCGGTAATGCCAAAACGATCATTGGCACCATGTAAATTAGCAAAATACCGCGGGAAAATGCTGCTTGACCCCTAAAGCGTAATCGTGCGACTGCGTAGGCGCCTGGTATAGAGAATGCGAGCGTTATGAAAACCGTCAGAACTGAGATAAAAAAAGAAGTTATTAGGTAATTTCCGAAATTAAATTCGTTGAATAACTCAAAATAGGATCGAAAAAGATCAAGTCCTTTTGAAAAGTCAATAGAAAAGTCAAGCGGATTTTGGATCAACTCCGACTGATTTTTAAGGCTCGTCATTACCATTACGTAAAAGGGAATAAATACTGTGGCTGTAAAAAAGATGTAGCCAAAGCCAGTCAAAAATCGAATAATGACATCTTCCCACTCGTGCTTTGTTAAATCTCTTCTGCCGCAGGAGACCATGATTGTCTTGAAGGAAATGAAGAAACCCACGCTAAGAATTGCTGCGCCGATGATATTATTGAGAAGTGTAGATTCGGTTACGATTGGGCTAAAGCCAATTTTTGTAGTGACATTTCCCAACGATCTTATATAAGCGTCACCCAATGTGAGTGCAGCAACGATGGCTACTGTCATCCACTCAACCATCTGCCCACCAATTCGAGCAGCGAAGAAAATCCCCCAAACTGCGCCGATAATGATACCAAACGCGATATTGGGGCGTACAGGATCGCCAGTTGCGAATGACATGATGACTGCAACTGTTGTTGATAGGATGATCATCCATAAAGCACCGATCGTACCACCGGTGATGAATCGTTGCCTTAAAATACTCATAATCCTTCCTCCTTGGACATGAAGCGAAAGAAGAAGAAACTGAAAGCGAGTAGACAGCAAAAGATAACAACTGCTACCGCAGCACCGGCACCAATGTTTGATACGGCAAATGCTTGTTCGTAAACATTCACAGTGAGCGTGCGTGTTCCTGCATTGCCACCTGTAAGCAGGAAAATATCGTCAAATTTATTGAATGTCCAAATAAAGCGAAGCAAGAACAGGACTGATAAAATTCCAAGAAGTTGCGGTATTGAAAGATACCAGAATTTCTGGAAAGGCGTTGCACCATCCATATCAGCGGCTTCATACATATCGGTATCAATAGATTGCATCCGGGCAAGAATGAATAAAAATGAAAGAGGAAAGTAACGCCATATTTCAAATAGTGTTACCATGATAAGGGCCTGTGGGCGTTCTCCAAAGAAATTTATTGATGATTCAATTGCACCCATTTGTATCAGTAATTCGTTTGCACTTCCTGAAAAGGGATCGAATAAAATAAGCCAGGAAAATGCCACTGCAATAACTGGAGCAACATAGGGAAATAAATAAAGCCCGCGTAAAACGCCCTGTCCGCGAAACTCTTTGTTTAAGAGCAATGCAGCAAAAAGTCCGACAACCAAAGCACCAATTGTTCCAAAAATAGTGTAAAATAGAGTTACACCGAAAACTCCCCAGAATTCATCTCCATCAAAAATGCGGGTGAAATTATCAAAAGTGAACGTTGAGTCAGTCAAGACATTCGAGCTTGTTCCTGTAACTGTTGGTTCTGTTCCCTTGAGGGCATTTTCGGCCGACTCTTTGTCCGATACACTGATGGGGATGAGCAACCGATCTCCTTGACCGCCGTCCAAAGTACCAAAGTCACAAAGGAGTACATTCTCTGAAAGACGACAGATCTCTGGTAGTTTTCCTGATATCGACACACTGTTCGGAATGATGTCGTTTAAAGTAACATTTGATATAGCCTGTTCTTGGCTTGAGTTTCGAATGCGGTAGCGAATTGACAAGTCTTGTCCGTCACCCCGAACATCTTCCCGGACGATTGGTGTGGGTGGTCTTAAGTCGGCAAGGCTGACTGGCTTTACGCTAATCCAAAAGATGGCAAGTAGTGGTAACACGACAACTAATGCAACACTAATTATCGTCGGTGATAGCAAGCTCCATGCTAATCGTGCCTCTCGCTTAGCGAGAGGAGTGGTGCCGGTGGGTGGAATTTTTTGCATTTTTTTTTCTCCTACAACGGAGATGAACATCCGCCCCTCAATTGAGGGGCGGACAAGGTTTTATATTGGTTTACTCAACATTCGCCAATCCCTCATTCATTTTTGCGATTGCTGCTTCGGTATCAATTTTGCCGTCAATGAACTCTCGAACAACGCGATTAACAATTTGGCTTTTTGTCATTTTTGATGCGAGAGCAAGTTGCCCCTCAGCAACGCCCCAACGTTGTGCAACGTTTAGCCCGTTAACGATTTCGTTAATCATCTCTTGCGAATAGAGGTCGGCCAAGGGGGCTTTACGGTCTACTCCAACTTCAAGTTTGGACCACGCCTCAGTGAATTGGTTCGGATTTTCCGCCGTTCCATTGCGAACAGGGAATTTGCCTTCCGGTGCAATTGCCAAGGTTTGGGTATACCCCTCATTCATGGAGTATTTGACAAAGTCAATAGCGGCGTCTGTTGCGGCATCATTAGTAATCCCAAAGAAGTTAATTTCACTCCAAGCAGCACCATCTGGATTAGAAGGTCCAGAGAAGTTGGTCACAATGCCGGTTTTGCTCGCGAGTTCCCCCGAGGTTGGATCGTCATTGATTGTTGGAGGTGCACTGTCTCTCAAGCCAGCCAATTCATCAAGAATAAACGGTGACCAAATGATCATAGCAGCATTTCCAGAGAAGTAGAGAGACCGTGATTGCTGCCAGTATAATTCCCCGGGTGGTGACGCTTCGGCAATCGCCTTGTAGAAATTCAAAACTTCAGTTGTTTTCTTGACGTCCAGCGGTTTGGCGCCATTGGTATCGACTGGTGATACGCCGTTAGCCAGAAAGACATGTTCAAGAACTTGGCTCATAAAGTTGTCATCAACTTTTGTTGCTGCAACAAAGCCATGAAGTTCTGGTGGATTATGTAATTTTTTGATTGCGGCAACAACATTCGCATAAGAGTTTGGTGCATCAAGCCCTGAAGCGTCAAAGAGATCTTTGCGGTAAACCACCATTTGGGTCCAGCCGTCAACAGGAACAGCTGCATAACCGTCTGGCACTTTAGTCATTGAAAGTGCACCTGAGGCAAATGTATTTGCCCCTAAGTCTTCAATAGCGTCACTTGCAGCATACGGATCTAGAATTCCCGCTTCCACCCAAGGCAAGGCATATTGCAGTGGGAAGTAAATGACGTCTGGTAAATCACCAGCGGCCAGCGCGGCAGTTGCACGTGTGTCAAGTTCAGACTCAGTTACAGGAATAACTTCGACATTATGTCCTGATGTAGCGGCAAAGTCAGCTGCCATCTTTTCCTGCAATGCTAACCTTTCTGGTTGTTCTTCTGTTGTCCAAAACCGGATATCGGCTGCAAGCGTTATTGAGGCACAGAATGCACCAAATGTTGCAAAAGTTAGCAATTTAACCATATTCATTGAGATGTCCTCCCGAGTAGAAAAATTTATTTTGTATTTATACCTGTCCCTTTAACGGACCAGCAGATTGGCGCTCAACAAATTCTGCTGAACGTATACGTTGAAGTATTTTGGGGGTAATTCCTTTTAACAATGCAAGAAAAATTTCAGCGACCCATCGCCCTGCTAATTCGGCATCTTGTGAAAAGGTCGTTAAAGGTGGTTCGGTGAATGCGGAAAATGGGTCATTACCATATCCAATGATGGAAACATCTTGACCGGGTACAAGATTAGCTTCTTTAAATGCAGCGATAGCGCCAATCGCGAGCGCATCAAGGTCGCAAATCAGTGCTGTTGGTGGCTGAGGTATTTTGAGCAATGTACCGACCGCTTTTGCGCCATCGGATGCTGTAAGGCCGGCCTCTATAATACACTCGTTATTAACCGGAAGACCCCGTTGATTTAACGCTGAAATAAAACTCTCTTTTCGCAATCGTGCAAAATTAACTTCTGATGGTGCTTGTAGAAGGCCGAAGTGTTCATGACCCAAATCAGCAAGGTAGGTCACCGATTTTTGGACAGCTTCAGCAGCATCAACATCATGCCAGGCAAAATCACCTTCTTCTGCTTGGCGACCGAAACATACAAATGGTATATCATGCTCAGAAAGGAGGGAAATACGCGCATCCTCGGAACGTATACGTGTCAAAATGAAACCTTCAACCCGACCTTCGGCGATTAAATACTCGTAGACTTTCAGTGCTTCTTTTGCGCCATCGGTGCTCGCAACAAGTAAATCGTAACTTTGACGTCGTAATGCCGAGGTAGCACCACGTAAGAATTGTCCAAAAAATGGGCTCGTGATATCCAATGACCACATTTCCACAACTAAACCTACCGCGTTAGTTCGATTATTTTTTTTCTTGCGTTCAGACAAAAGCTTGTAGCCTGCTTCATCAGCAGTGTTAAGTACACGGCGTCGTGTCTCTTCTGAAATGTCAGTATAACCATTGAGCGCACGACTCACAGTGCTTGCGGAAAGGCCAAGGTCTCTTGCGAGACTTTCGATTGTTGTTCTGCCAAGTGTTGCCATAAAATACTCTTCTCAAATAAATTTCGTACAAAGTTTCGCAAAAATGTCAACGAAAATTTTAAAATAATTGCAATTTATTTTTTCGGACGTTATTTTGCCTGAGATTTCAAGTTGTTTTTGACCTCAAATAACTTTTTGAAGGTGACTAGCAGTGAAATTTATGATGGTTTGTGAAAGAAATATTGTGGTTCGGTTGAATTTGGTTGTGAAAATAAAACAGAGTTTGAAAATTGGACAAACAAAATCTTTCCATTGATAAAGACAGTTTGAAAGAACTAAGAAAAAAGTTATCGATGGTGTATACACCTACGCAAATCAATAACGTTCTCACTAAAATTACCGACTTAGTATCAGAATATAAAGATTGTCATGCTTTACATCGGCGCGGATGGGTCGATGAAACTGATGTGATTTTGATCACTTATGGTGATACAATTATAGATGGACCACGACCAACGCTTGATGTACTGAATGATTTCTTATGTGCTAACGTAGCTGATGTCATTAGCAATGTTCATATTTTGCCTTGTTTTACATGGACATCCGATGATGGATTTGCTGTTGTAGATTATCGCACAATCAGCCCTAACTTAGGTGATTGGACGAAAATTAAATGTCTGTCAGAAAATTTTGGGTTGATGATTGATGCTGTGATCAATCATATCTCACGTGAGAGTTCCTGGTTTCGTGAGTTTATCAATGATGATCCGAAGTATCGTGAGTATTTTTATATATGTGATCCATCAATTGATCACAGCGATGTCATTCGACCGCGGGAATTACCGCTTTTGACATCTGTTGAAACTGTCGCTGGTGAGAAATTTGTATGGACAACCTTTAGCGAAGATCAGATTGACTTAAATTATTCCAATCCTGAAGTTCTCATTGAAATACTCGACTTGTTATTATTTTATGCTGCGAACGGGTCACGATTTCTGCGTCTTGATGCAATTGGCTTTCTTTGGAAGAAACTTGGTACATCGTGCATGCATCTACCTGAAACGCATGCGATTATTCAAGTTATTCGCGATGTACTTAACATGGCTTTTCCGGATGTAATGATCATTACAGAAACAAATGTACCTCATTCTGAGAATATTAGCTATTTTGGTGACGGTACGAACGAAGCCCATATGGTATATCAATTTCCGTTGCCGCCTCTTACACTGTATGCATTTCAAACTGGAAATGCGCAACCGCTAACAGAATGGGCTGATTCGTTGGAGGAGACTTCATCACAAAATACTTACTTTAATTTTTTGGCGTCACATGACGGAATTGGTGTGCGTCCTGCCGAGGGTATTTTAACCCGCGAGGAAGTGGCGGCGATGAGCAAGCGAGTGAAAGAAAATGGCGGGAAGGTGTCAATGAGGGCTTTATCTGGCGGAGAAAAGGCACCTTACGAATTCAATATAACTTTTCTTGATGCGATGTCATCTCCAGATGACAGTGATCAAGAGCGTGCAATGAAATTTCTGGCAGCGCAAACGATTTTGCTTTCAGTTATTGGTGTTCCCGGCATTTACATTCACAGTCTTTTGGGATCACGCAATGATTATCGTGGGCTTGAAGCAACAGGTAGAAATCGTTCTATCAATCGTGAAAAACTTGATTTTGCGAGATTAGTGAGTGACTTGTCTAAACCGAAGCATTTACGTTCATTAGTGTTTGCAGGCTTTCGACAGCTTTTAATGATACGTCGGTCTCGACCAGCTTTCCATCCAAATTCTCAGCAAAGAATTCTTTTTCTTGATGAACGAGTTTTTAGTCTTGTTCGCGCAGGTAAAGGTGATCAGATTTGGTCGGTTATTAATGTATCGGATCAAACCATTAATTTAGCAATTCAACTGAAAGATATTGGATTTTGTGCTGGTTCTATTTTGATAGACTTGATTTCCGGTAATGAATTTACCGACTTCAAGGGTGTTCTACGATTTGATTTATTGCCGTATGCGAAATTATGGGTTGTTGAAAAAGGAGTGTAGTCCGATTCACTTTTTTGTGCCTTGTTTGGCGAGTTTTGGGTGACAGAACATACTCTGAACCCAGAGACACTTGATAATTTTGAAAAGGTCTATCTTGAAGCAGACGCTCTTTGCACGACGGTGAAAGGAAATTGAAAAAGTGGTCGGCAAAGATTAGTAACTCAATATTCCTGTCGCGAACCATCAGTGATCTAGAAAGCGTCGTTTTCTCGAAACGCCAAGGCGTGATGTCCAAGAACAATATCAACCAGTCTTTCGGGAAGTACAGGCAATCCTGAACAATGAAGATAAAGACATGTCGTGATTTCCTCTATATGTGGTTGTTTCTTTTTTTCATATGAAGCGATGCGACATGTCCCTTCTGCTTTTCAACAAAGTGCCCTAAAGCGGGAAAAATTCGCTTAAATGTAGACTTTTGCAAGTACCTCAAATGTATTAATGTTATGATGTACTAAAAAAAGGTTTTTTAGACACTACGTAGTGCGTTTTCGGTTTCAACTTACTTGTGATCAAAGTAGTGCAATTTAATAGTGATGATAAGCCATAGGTCGTGTCGCATATGTTCAAGAAAGCGGTTTAAAATACAATTACACTGCTTTTTGTATCGGCAATTGCCACGTTGACTTGTTCTAATCTCCAACGGTTGGAAATCAATTCATTTAACCTAAGCCGTTGTTGCTGATAGAGATCTATGATCCACGGAATATCTTTTTTGAGCACAACGTCTCCCATTTTTGATCCGATCAAGCTCTGTTCGGTGAAAGAAAGAATGACCGGTTCAATTGGTAATGTTTCGCCCGAGTGAGGCATACTGACCATAATTAATATTTTAAGCCAAATTTACCGTTCAGATCTTATGAATTGGTAACGAAGAAATACAAACAAGCTTAACGCCATTAGTATTAAAGAAAAGAGAAACGGCGCACCCGGGAGATAAATTGGTGCCATTGGTTGGGTGAAAAATGCAAATATCCAAGTCATTATCATGGGGGCCGTAATCATTGCGAGTGCGTGAATACTTACTAACATACCTTGCAATTCTCCTTGTGCGTCGTCAGATATGATTTTCGACATCAACCCTTGCAATGCTGGTGTGATGACTGCGCCAAGGGCTGCAAACGGCGTTAGGATCAAAGCAACAGTTCCATTCGATACAAGTGCGATCAGGAAAAAAGCAACCATGTCAAACAAATGACCGTATACCACCGTCATTCGTTCACCGACCCATCTTAAAATGAGTCGAATGAGCACTCCTTGAACTATGGCCATTGTAATGCCAAATAATGCGAGCGATATCCCAATTGTTTGCGGCGTCCATCCGAATCTTTCTTGTGTAAAATATGCCCAGATTGCGGGATAAACATAGAATGCCACTGAGTAAATGAAATAAACAATTAGTAACCAAGCAATTCCGGGCAAACGCGTCATATGAAGAAATGCACCGAAAGGATTTGCACGCGCCCAACTAAATTTTCGAATAATGCGTTTGGTAACCGTCTCCTTGAGGATAATATAACCAAAAATGGCATTGAAAGCGGATAAAGCAGCGGCGGCATAAAAGGGCGCCCGGGTACCTAATTCTCCCAAAAGTCCACCAACTAACGGGCCCAAGACAAATCCAATGCCAAAACCGGCACCAAGTAATCCAAAGTTTGCTGCCTTATCTTCTGGTTTTGAGATGTCGGCAATATAAGCGCCCGCAGTGGCACCAGATGCTGCTGTAATGCCGCCGATTATTCGCACAATCAACAAAAGCCAAATTGATTGAGCGATTGCCATTACAAGATAATCAATGCTCATAATGACTAATGAAACGACCAAAACCGGCTTGCGACCTATGCTGTCAGAAAGTGCGCCGAGAAATGGTCCAAAGAGAAATTGCATGACCGCAAATATAGTGGAGAGTACTCCGCCCCACAGCGCCGCCGTAGCAAGTGTCCCACCTTGAATTTCCTGAATGAGAGCCGGCATGACTGGAACGATTAACCCAATTCCCATTGCATCTAAAACAACAGTAATGAGGATAAATAAAATAGGCAGGCGCAATTTTTTCTTCTGGAATTGAGCAGTTGAAATTCGTTGTCGGGTGTTAAGGATGTTCAATTAAATTATGTGAAAATAATTCATCTGCACATGCTTGGTCAGGATAATTCTGTTGGATTGTTTCTATCGTATTTATCGGGTTTTAGTTCTGACAGAGAATAATCACTCACTTTGTTGAAATTTTCTCTAAGCAAAGCGCTTAAATCAGTGTAATCACCTGTGTTTGCCAGCCAGAATGCCTGTGGGAGAATGGATGAAGAAAGACCGTTGAGAACGGAGGATGTTTCGATCACTATTGGTTCTTTAGGCTGTTGCAAGTCAAGGATCTCGATCTGTGGTTGTTTGTCACTTTTTCGTGCATTAACACGCCACATTTCGCGCGCGCCCAATCGCGTATATTTTTCAGGTTTGTTTTTATCAAAATGGGTGACTTCAACTTCCACAACAAGATCAGGAGGTGTTTGGGCTTCGAATTCTTCGGCTGCTTCACGCCCCCTTTGTTTTAATAGTGTAAAGTATGCAGAGGCATTCTCTCCAATATAAAATGCGGCATCCGCTTCCATGCCAACATTTTGAGGATCATCAGGTGCCTTCCAGCGTGTGTCGCGTTTTTTATTGACTTTCACCTTTAAGAGGGAGGCTGCCAATGAAACGATATCGTCACTTGCGGAGGCTAAACCTGCATGGCTACTTGATGGGTTCATCCAAAGGATGATTCCATCCATAGTATCAATCATCACACGTCGTCCCATTTGGCTCCAATCAAACTTACTTGCCAGTTCAGGAACAAGTTGTGGTGGCACTTTTAGACGCCAGAAGTGGGAGCCAAGAGAGCCAACGATATGATGTGGGTCTAATGGTGTTGTCATGCTTGAATCCAAACTAAATTAAGGAAATATCATTAATTGAATGCGATCAATAATACTATATTAACATGGTATTTCATAGCATTTGTCATCCGACAATCAATGTTTTCTGTCACGTAGCTTCATAAAAAGATTATTTATTGAAAAATCATCATCTATTCAGGTTTGAGTTCAAAATTATCATTATGATTAAATATTCACCGCTTGACTGAACGCTTACTTGGCATTTTTTATTTTAGGTTGCTTTCAGATAATTGAGTTAATTGATTTCAACCGGGAAGTAGTGATTTCATTTATAAATTTCATCTGAATTTACGCCCCAAATGCCGTCTTTAGGTACCCAGCCTTGGTATCCATTAATTCTAACTTGACACCAATCCTTAATGCATTTTTTTAATCTCGTAACGGCACCATCTTCAAGTGCAGCAATAACTGGAGATGATTTGTCAGGGCGAATGTTTAATTGCAAAAGATTTTTAATCACAATAACGGTTCTTATTCCGGTTAAAAGTGAATAATGCATCCAACCACCTTGACCATCTCTGTCACGAACCTTACGCCAATGACTATGTTCGGCGATAATTTCCAGTGGGATGTTCTGATGTTTATAAACCCAATCAATTTTGTGTTTCAAAGATGGGCCTCGCCTCACATTAGCCTTAGAGGCTTTCATTGAGACAAAGCGAGGCAGGGGAAAATCTGTTACTGGTCCTGTTTGAGTTTCACTTGAGAAAACCGGATTTATGAGAATTAATAAGACGAGCATTGTCACACATTTGATAGCACCTAATTTTTTAATTACCACAATTTACTCCAGTTTGATATGAACATTCACTTGAAATTTTCTTAGTCCTTGGGGGAAGTTATTTCTAAATAATCATGAGACTCTACCAATAAACGAAAAAAGTTACAGCGCAACAGGGAGATTTATATGCCGAAAGAACAGTTGAGTGTTGTCGTAACACGAAAGTTACCAAAAATTGTCGAGGAACGTTTGAGGGAGTTATTTCGTGTAAGTTTGCGAAGAAACGATAATCCAATGTCGTATAGCGAACTAGTAGAAGCCTTGTGTACTGCTGATGTTTTGGTGCCGACTGTTACAGATCATATTGATGCAGGTTTGATTGGGCAGGCCGGCGAAAAATTGAAATTAATTGCCAACTATGGTGCCGGGGTCGATCATATTGATGTTGCGACTGCTCGACAACGCGGTATTTTGGTCTCGAATACCCCCGGTGTTTTAACCGAGGATACGGCAGACATGACAATGGGCCTAATTCTTGCCGTAACTCGCCGTATGCCAGAAGGACTTGCACTTATGCAACAGGGAACGTGGGAGGGGTGGGCACCTACTGCATTGTTAGGCGGACGTATTATGGGCCGTCGTTTAGGTATTTTAGGGATGGGCCGGATTGGTCAAGCAGTGGCGAGACGTGCCAGGGTATTTGGGATGGAAGTTCATTATCATAATCGGCGTCGCTTGCATCACGATGTCGAAGATGCACTTGCTGCAACTTATTGGGAAAGTCTCGATCAGATGATTGCTAGGATGGATGTGATAAGCATCAACTGCCCTTCAACCCCGTCTACATTTCATTTGATGAATTCAAGACGTTTGAAGTTGATGAAGCCAGAAGCAGTGATTGTGAATACCTCAAGAGGTGAAGTAATTGATGAGAACGCATTAACACGGATGTTGCGTTCGGGAGAAATTGCAGGCGCTGGACTTGATGTCTACGAGCACGGAACCAAAGTTAACCCACGTCTTCGTGCTTTATCTAATGTTGTCTTACTTCCACATATGGGATCGGCGACAGTTGAAGGTCGTATTGAAATGGGCGAAAGAGTGATTATCAATATCAAGACTTTTGAAGAAGGGCATCGTCCCCCAGATCAAGTTGTTCCTTCAATGATCTAAGGAAGATTGTTCGTTTGTTGTCTTTATTATTTTGCCTTTGATCCGCTTGCAAAATTCGGCGAAAATTTTGTATGTGATGACGGAAGAAGGAGGAGTGAGATAAGATCAAAGCAACCGTTTGGTGAATGCAAGTCCTCAAAAGCCGATTTATTTGACAAAACCAGTTCACATCATCACCATAGTGGGCATCATGCCAACATCCGCGCAAGCGGAACCCATAGGCTGGATGTAGTTCTCATATGGTGTGGAACGAATTTTGTAAACCATTGATATGATACGATCATCATTTGTTGAATTTTGCTCATCACGCAAGATTCGCCTGATTTTGCGAAACGTCGTCCGATCAATCGGTATTTTCCCCTATCCGGCCTTTTTCGCCGCTGCTATCTGCTTTTGTTGGGAATGTGGTGGAGTGCTCCCATACTTCAAAAAAACTGTCTTCAATGGGAGACAAGAAAGAAACACTCTGATGACAATCATGCCCCACGAAACAGATCTTTGCACGTCAAAAAAGCAGACAGATGTCGATCAATCGCCCGAGCAAAAGCTTGCGGCATTGTGACAAAAGGTTTTCGATCATGCAGAAGATC
>JAPORV010000238.1 GCA_026710055.1 Aestuariivita sp. | reverse complement strand
TTGAGTGAGGTGAAGTGATGTCTCTTGGTGCACTTCACAGTTGAAACGGGCTTAGATAATTTAGATTTTTTTGACAAACACTAAATACAAATGAAAATCAAATTAAACAAGTATCATAACTGATCAAATTGCGGCATTCCCAGTACATGAATTCCACCATCAACCCGCAGGACTTCTCCAGTTGTAAACGCTCCTGCGTCTGAAATCAAATACACAGCAGTTCCACCCACCGCCTCAAGCGTAGCGTTGGAACCTAACGGAGCATTTCGCTCAGAAAACTTATAAGTTTTTCTTGCACCACCAATCGCGGCACCTGCAAGTGTTTTCATCGGCCCGGGTGAAATTGCATTAACACGAATTCCATCTGGACCAAGATCATTTGCTAGATACCGTGTCGCGGCCTCCAGAGCCGCTTTTGCAACGCCCATAACGTTGTAGTTGGGAACTACGCGCGCTGAGCCCTGATAGGTTAATGTGAGAAGTGTACCACCTTTTTTCACCATCAATGGGTGAACGCGTCGGGCTACTTCAATAAATGAATACGCACTTATATCCATAGAATTCTTAAAATTGTCGCGACTCGTGTTTATAAAGCGTCCCGTTAATTCTGACTTTTCAGCATATGCAATCGCATGAATCAAAAAATCAATGGACGCCCAACGTTGCGTTAATGCCTTAAAAGCTAAATCAAGTGATTTGTCGCTTGTAACATCCACATCAAAAAGAAAATCTGACCCAATACTCTCAGCTAACGGAGCAACTCTTTTTCCAAAAGTCTCACCTTGATAAGTGAAGGCCAATTCTGCACCTGCAGCATGACAGGCTTGTGCAATACCCCAAGCGATAGAGCGATCATTAGCAACACCCATTATCAAGCCACGTTTATTTTCCAAAACCTTTGTCATTTGCCAATTACCCTTGATACTTTGATAACACCATTGAACCGTTCGTTCCTCCAAATCCAAAGCTGTTGGTCATTACGCTATCAAGACCAGCATTTTCAGTAAATTCGGTAGCGATTTCAGTTGGTTTAAGAGTTGGATCAAGTTTTTCAATATTTATTGACGGTGCAATAAAGTCCTGATCAAGCATAATGAGGTTGAAGATTGCTTCAAGAACACCGGCTGCGCCTTGTGCGTGTCCAGTCATTGACTTGGTCGAACTAATCGGCGGTGTTTGACCTTCTCCAAAAACACGACGCACTGCCTCTACCTCACCCACATCGCCAATCGGCGTTGATGTTCCATGTGCATTAATATACCCTATTTTGCGATCATTTGGCAGCATTGATAATGCAAGCCGCATTGCTCGTTCCCCGCCCTCACCGGAAGGTGCAACCATATCACACCCGTCAGAAGTCGCCGCATATCCGGTAACTTCAGCATAAATTCGTGCACCACGAGCTTTTGCATGTTCTAATTCTTCCGCTACAATAATTCCGCCTCCTCCAGAAATTACGAAGCCATCTCTGTCAGCATCAAAAGCTCGTGACGCTTGTTCTGGCGTTTCGTTGAAATTCGAACTCATCGCACCCATTGCATCAAAAAGACAAGATAGTGTCCAATCTAGTTCTTCGCCTCCTCCCGCAAACATGATATCCTGTTTTCCCAATATAATCTGCTCCACGGCATTACCGATACAATGCAACGATGTTGAGCAAGCTGATGTAATCGAAAAATTGACTCCCTTTATTTCAAATGCCGTTGCAAGATTGGCAGAAATTGTCGAGCACATACATTTTGGAACCGCAAAGGGTCCAATGCGCTTCGTCGCACCCGTTTTAATTACGGATTGATGCGCCGCTAACATCGCGGAGGTTGAAGGACCACCGGACCCTGCGACAAGCCCGGTCCGCGGATTAATGACATCAGATGCCTCTAAACCACTATCGTGAATGGCTTGCTTCATTGCAATATAAGCATAGGCAGCTCCCGGTCCCATAAAACGTAGGGTTCGCTTATCAATATGGTCTAATGGATTGATCTCTAACGTTCCAGCAACTTGACTACGAAACCCATGAGCAGCCATTTCCTCACTGGCTTCAATGCCGGACTTGCCAGCTCGCAAAGCGGTTTCGACTTCGACTTTATCGTTGCCGATTGACGATATAATTCCAATACCTGTAACCACAACGCGCCGCATCTGCGCATCTCCTATTTCATGTAATTCTTTACTAAGCAATTGTTTGCACAATATGCAACCAATTTAGCACCCATTCGGTGTATCTTGATGTCTTTAACCCAAAGAACCAAATCTTCTACTTTGAACTAACAATCACAAAACATCGGGTTTCAAATCTAAATCAAAGTGCCATCAAATTCCTCAAACACATTCGGAATTAAGCTGATGAATGTCCTTTAATTTTAAAAAAAATTATATGAATATTTTGGGGCTTATATACATTACTTGACAAAGATGAAGTCGTGTTGGCCAAACAACCTCAATCAGCGTGAAAGACAGGTGAATCAGGGGTGATATCGGGTTGATTACCCATATCACCATCCTTTTGTAGGGAGAATTATCCTGTGTCAAGTAAGGTATATAAGCCCCAATATTTTCATTATTCCCAAAAATAACTAACCACATTCCTTTTTCACTGAGAAAAAGTCAAATCATATATTATTGTTGCTGCGTAATGCACTCAACTATTCATCAGGCCGGTTATCAATTACCCTAATCGCCTTGCCTTGTGAGCGTTCTAACTCGCCAGGGTTTGCGACATGAACTGAAACTGAAACTCCAATATTTGACTTGATTTTATTCATTAGTTCAGTCGATGCTTGAGCTCGCAAATCTACATCCAACCCATCTATAGAAGCTTCAGTTTGCAGATGCATTTCCGCAACACCATTGAAGCACCTTAGTTCTATCTGAAAATGGGGCGCAAGACGATCTACTGTCAATAATTGCTCCTCAATCTGGCTTGGGAACACATTGACACCTCGTAAGATAATCATATCATCGGTTCGACCTGTAATTTTTTCCATTCGACGCATTGTCCTTGCTGTGCCGGGAAGCAATCTTGATAAATCTCGTGTTCGGTAACGAATTATTGGAAAAGCCTCCTTAGTCAGAGAAGTGAAAACAAGCTCTCCTTCCGCGCCATCCGGGAGTGCCTCTCCAGTTTCAGGATCAATAATTTCAGGGAAGAAATGATCCTCCCATATATGTAAACCATCTTTTGTTTCAACACATTCATTCGCCACACCTGGACCAATAATTTCAGAAAGGCCATAAATATCAACGGCGTGCATATCAAAAGCGTTTTCTATTTTTTGTCTTAATTTGTTTGTCCAAGGCTCTGCTCCAAAAATACCAACATCAAGTGAACAGTAACGGGGATCAAGTCCCTGGGCCGCATACTCATCAAGAATAGATAATGCATAAGATGGTGTAACGGTAATTCCAGTTGGTTTGAAATCTTCAATTAATCGAACTTGTCGTTGGGTCATTCCACCAGAAACAGGGATTGTGGTTAAGCCCAGAGCATCGGCACCTAAATGAATGCCAAGCCCGCCAGTGAATAACCCATATCCATAGGAGTTGTGTAGTAAATCTCCAGGGCGCAATCCACTGGCCTGAAGAGACCTCGCAACCACCTCTCCCCATATGTGAAGATCTTTTTGCGTATAACCTACGACTGTCGGTTGACCTGTTGTACCAGAAGATGCATGAACTCGTGCGATGTCTCTCATTGGGACAGCAAACATGCCAAATGGATAATTCGCGCGCAAGTCATGTTTTGTTGTGAAAGGAAACTTTGATAAGTCTTTAAGACAAGCGAGATCATCAGGATGTAACCCGGCAGCGGAAAATTTACTTTTATAGTAAGCAACATTGTCATATGCGTGGTGAAGCGACCATTTCAAGCGCTTTAATTGTAACGCTTCAATCTCATCGCGTGAGGCGATTTCAATCGGATTTAGTTCACTGATTTTCGGCGCTATATCTTTCACTAAGATGCTTCCTCAAAATGTTGTCCTTTTATGATACGAGAAATACCTCTGAATAAAGCCACATCAGAACCATTACTGTTGACCACTTGGACGTCATATATTCCCGTTCGCCCCATTTTTGTTTTTTCAATTGCGTGAGCAATTACTTTCTCTCCTTTATGACAGGATAACAAAAATGAAATTTGATTGTGTTGTGCGACCGCCCTTTGATTATAACTGTTACAAGCAAAAGCAAACGCACTATCAGCCAAAGCAAAAATATACCCCCCGTGGCATATATGATGACCGTTTAGATGATGATTATCGACTTGAAAAGATAATGTTGCGGTTCCAGGCCCGACGGTGTCCAACTTCATGCCCAGCCATTTACTCGCTGTATCATTCTTCCACATAATTTCAGCACAATGTTCTGCCCGTTCCTGCGGTGACATATGAACTCTTCCTTTGCCCCAAAACCTACCCAACTTGCATTAACGTTATCGCTTTATCGCCACACCAAGACACCGAAAGCACTGTGAACACAACTCTAGCGAAGCTTTTTAATATCGTTGCCGTGCGATTACCAAATTTTTTAACATAAAGATACGCAAAAGAGACAAATTTATTACAAAACTATCTATTGCAACGATATAAGTGAATGTCATCAAACTATAACTTATTATTTCTCAAAAAAAAGATGCATGTGTATTCATATTTTCCCGAAAAACACCTCGCTACCAATCCCAAAAATTAATGGTAAAAGTTAAAAAGAAAAGTCCGCAAACTATTGTTTGTTTTGGTCAAAATCATGATAATGTTCCGATAGCTCTTTTAGACGCCCAACATTCGGATAATCGATTTGCTAAGTTAATTAACTTAAAAGGCGATAAATTTGGCACTTTATGCCAAAGGTAAGATCGGCAAATTTAGATTGGAAAGTTAACGTATTGCAACCTGTAATGTTCGATAAACATGAATTATCAATCATCCTGGGAGTATATGGACGCATGGTTGCTGCCGGGGAGTGGCGCGACTATGGCATTTCTTGTCTTCGTGATTGTGCTATTTTTTCAGCTTTTCGGCGTACAGCCGAGCATCCGATTTATCGTATTGAAAAACATCCAAAATTGCGTAATCGTCAAGGCATATATATGATCATTGGTATGGATGGACAGATATTAAAGCGAGGTCATGAGCTCAAGTCAGTCATGCATATCCTAGAACGCAAACTCATCCGCAGTGTTGATCACTAACGAAATTGCCCATTTACTATTGATGATAGCGTTAGGCATGAAATAATTGATAGCACCAATATAGCTTAAATTACCTTATGCCCGAAAAAACTTTTTTAGAAATTTTAACGTTGTTAAAATCCAAAAAGCTACTTTTATTTAAAGTAGCTTTTTGCAAAATTTCATTGATCTCACCACAACTCTTTTTCAAGCCAATAATTATTGATCTATAGAATTTTGCAGAACTTCATAATATTGTTATTTCATATTTTTTGCTATCTTTATCGACACCCTGATTGATCGCAATCTTTGCCGATAATGATTCCTATCTATAATTTAATATAGTCGAATTTATACCTTTTTTGAATTGTCCATGATGTCTAGAGTTCAAATATAATGCTACTTATCGCTTCAAAACAGCAATCTGAATCTTTGTGAACTTTAATTTACGAGGTTTAAACTTATTTTTTTAATTGCTTAATTAGTGTCTCTGTTAAAAAACCATAAATTCGCTGGTAAAATGTTATGAAATCGCTGAAGCACTTGCAACAACGCTACAACCGTACAATCGATAAAATACTCATCTACTTTGCTCACAATAAGCGCCGCATACGCACCGAGGACTATCACGCAGAAAATCGCATGGTCGGGTCGGGAGTCGTGGACGCCGCGAACAAAATTTAATCACAACACGCCTAAAGCGTACCAGAAGAAAATGGAGTCATGATGGGGGACAAGTGATCATTACCCTTCGATCATTAGTACTACTACAACGTTTCAGTGTAATTTTTAACATACTCCGAAAGGCTTGGATCTCCTCAACTAAAAAGTAAGCAAATCTTTACATCCTTGTGAGAATCATACTCATTATTCAAGTAAGGTTTTGTTGAGACTTTTTTCCCAATTTATGTGAAATCACTTCAATATATGTTCTTGGTCAACAATTCCCGCTAGAATATTTTTTCTTTTATTTTCATATAGTTACGCAATTTAAAAAAGTTATTTTTCGTAAAATTTCTACACCAAAATTAAAACTTTAATGTTATTTTTTGAACATTTTTTTCTAGTTTTCTCAGAGACTTAGAGTTCAAGTGACACTCATTACTATTCACCCGAGTTAGCGGGAATTGCTAGTTCTTGGTTTTGGATTTGACTCAAGTTTTAAGTCAAATTACCAGGTATCTTCTAAAGGCAACTTTATACATTCTGGGCATTATATTCCCAGTCTTTTTTTAATCGCTTATGTGCTAGTAATTTACTTTCATCAGAGGTCAAAATTCTCTGAACGACAGAACTTCTTTTTTCATAAGCAACTGACATAGTGTAAGCACTTGCATGTAATACCTGATGTTCATTTACTACCCATGCAACATGCCCTTTCCAAAACAATAGGTCTCCTCGTCGTGGCAATTTGTTATTTGCACATTTCATTCCGAGCAACTCTAACTGTTGATCACTATCAGCTGGGCATTGAATGCCACATGAAAAGCAAGAAACCTGAACAAGGCCTGAGCAGTCGATTCCGTGTCTTGAATTTCCGCCCCAGAGATATGGTGTCCCAATAAATAATTCGGCAACGGCAACTGGGTCAAAAAGAGGCTTGAACACATCTCGCAGATGCTTCGCTGAAATCCACCCTCGATTGGTCAAACAAAAACCTCCCTCTTTATTTTGAACAACCAGTCTTGCACCAAGGCTTAAACACTCACGCTCTTTAGATTTCAGATCTGGTTGTGAATAAACATATGTTGCCGGAACGGAAATAAAATGAGTTGGCACTATCGGCTCATCTAAAGTCTTTGAGAGAAGAAATCCGAGATAATTGTCTTTCTCAGACTTGACGTAAGAGTAACGACCTTGCCGTTTCAGTACAGTTACCAGCTCACCTAACAGTAGTTGACGAATTCGTTGTCCACCCGGTTTGTTTACCAAGTCCACGACAGGACTTGCAATGCTTGCCAAATCAAATTGTGTAACTGAATCAAGTTTGAATTTATCGTGGTAATTTATCATAAATCTAGTAATCTTGGTAGTGCTTCTAATAAAGCACGAGCACCTTGTCCGACGCCGCCTTCAGGTTGACCGGGCGCAGATTTTGGCTGCCAACCAAAAATGTCAAAATGAATGAAGCGAGGAGTATTTGTCACAAACCGACGAAGAAACAACGCGGCTGTAATAGAACCCGCAAAACTACCGGATGGCGCATTATCAAGATCTGCGGTAATTGGCTCAATCATTTCTTCATAAGGTGTATGAAAAGGCATTCTCCAAACAGGATCTGCGACCCGCGCTCCAGCTTCAGTGATTATCAAAGCATCTTGATCATTATCACAAAAAAATGGTGCAATGTCTGGTCCAACCGCCACGCGTGCTGACCCGGTAAGTGTCGCCATTGAAATGAGCAGGTCGGGGGTCTCATCATCAGCTAAAGTCAATGCATCAGCCAAAATAAGGCGACCTTCAGCATCTGTATTGTTAACTTCGACAGTAATGCCTTTTCGAGAGGTCAATATGTCTTGAGGCCTAAATGAATTTCCAGAAATTGAGTTTTCAACTGCAGGGATTAGGACACGTAGACGTATTGCTAATCCAAGGTGCATAATCATTTTCGCCAATCCAAGGACAGTTGCAGCGCCTGACATATCTTTCTTCATCAGGTTCATTGAACTACCGGGTTTGAGATTAAGACCGCCTGTATCAAAACACACCCCCTTGCCAACGAGTACAACGCTGGGCCCGTGGCTTCCCCATTTCATATCAATCAAACGCGGCGGATGAACAGACGCTCGACCGACAGTATGAATCATCGGAAACTCACTTTCTAGCTGGGTTTCATCCATTACTACCATAATCTCAGCGCCAAAATACTCGCTTAATTTTCTCACTTCATACTCTAGGTTAACGGGATTCATTTCAGATGCCGGTGTATTGATTAGATCGCGAATAAAGACTTCTGAATTAGCAATGATTTCAATGCGTTTTGCGTCAATGTCTTCTGGTGCAATTAACTGCGCAAAATCGGATTTGGCATTCTTATAATGATCGAAGCGATAATGTGATAATAACCAACCTAAGCACTCAATCTCCTTTTGATCTAAAGGTGGTTCAGAAGAAATTCGATATGTGGTGACAGGTAATTTTTGTACTGCAGCTGCTACAACAAAACGGTTTCGAGCATAATCGGTAGAATTTCCAATTCCCATTACTGCAAAATCTACTAAACCATCAGAATTCGGAATCGGTAAGACCTGAGTGAATTTCGCTTTAAAACCATTTGTGGTTACCCAATTCCGTATCGTACAGTTTTGACTCTTCAGCCAAACCTCTAATTCTGTTTCTTTAAGGATGACGAGTGGCGTGGATTTACTTCTGTTACTTGCAAAAGACAAATTCATCTAGTCACCTCCTTTGCAACAAATGAGAGAGATTCCAAAATCCCAAAATGAATAAAAAATATTAGTATCAAAGAAGCATCAGGAAGATGATGCTACTATCTCTATGAAATAGATCATCTGATTTTGAATTAAATTTAATTTTTTCGCCATTGAATTATGGCTTTAGCGCACGCTATTCAATGATATTTTGATTATTTTGCCTGTCTGAATTTAATTCTGGAAAATAATTCAATAATCGTAACTATTTGTTCCCTTACATCAGCTTAACTTTTTTTGAAAATTATTTATAGTTCGTATACGAATGTATTTTCTGTAACAGTTCTTGTCTGATTCGTGCTTATCTGATTCGTGATGTTCGGCAGTCATTGACATTCCGTTTTTACATGACTGCGCGTATGTCCTTAAAGTGATCGCAAATTTACAATTGTAAATTTCTCGCGAATTTACTGAACGGTGGGATATTGTAAGACATTATCATTAACTTTCTTAATTAATAAAGCCATCATACGCGATTTGTCTTTATGATTTGGGGCAAGTTCACATGCTTCCAGTTGTTTAAAGTTTGAATTTCCCATTTTTGATGCTGCGACAATAATGGCGTTCATGTCATTCTGAATAAACTCAGTACCTAAAGTCTTTGGCTTGTGTACTTAAATAAAGAAACATTACAAGTGGCGTAAATAATCAGAAATTTGCTGATTACTTTCTATATGTGCTAGTTTGTTTACTCAAGTATATAATCTCCTAAAGTTTCTGCGAACTGACTAATTTCGTTCTCACTCATTGTATCGTTTAGAATAGCAAAGTAAAGGCAACATTGCGCGGCTATATGATAAATGAGAAACAAGAGTGTTTCGGATGTGCAATCTTTCTCTTTGGCAATACGTTCTTTAATCAGGTCATTCATCTCCTCTTAGAAGCAGTAAATAGGTACATTGAATTCATATGTTTTTCGAGTAGGTTGATGGTCAGTTCAAGCATATCTGAAATTGTACACCCGTCGGATCTTTCGAAATTTGATTTAGTTTTTCGAGCCGTTTAATTTGTTTTTTGGGTAGTTCCATTATTTAATCTTTCGGTTGCGTGAATGTCTGAAGTTAAATATAATGATCAATAAAGTAACGGAGAATTTATAGTAGTAAACTTAAATGTTGTGCTTGTTTCAAGCGCATTTTTACTAAGGTTGGTTGCTGGGCTATTTTTCTTAGGTATTCTTTTGTGCATCGTTTCTAGCGATTTCACAACATTGTATTTAATGCGCTACTTGAGTTCACATTTTTGATAACAGCGACAATGGCAGGCAACTGGTCACTTTTTGTTGTCGTGATGCCTATGTAAGCATGGTGTCAGGTAGAGATACATTACGAAAAGGCCTCAACAATTCAGGCAAAATAACGTGTTATTGTTGGAGTTTATTCAGCAATTCCTACTAACTTTTTTTCGCTATGTGGGTCAATGTTACGTCAGAAAAGTGAACACATCCCAGCAGGCATAACAAACCTCGGATTGAAAAATCCGATTTAAAAAAAGTGACGCTGAAGGATAGACGGAAAAGTATGAGCGCGCTAATGTGTCAGGAACCACCTGAAAGCTATGACGTTCATTCAAGTTTATCACATGCCCTGATCAGGCTTGAGCGCCACCCCACCCGTTGTCAATCCGATCATGTCGGAAGAGGCTGCACATCGCCTCCCATCAACAGAAAGTGTGCTTCTGATGATTCCATGCTTTTTAAAAAAAGTGCACGGGATCTCTCAAGAAGTTGAGGAAAGCACATGTAATAAAACATTTGCCAGAATCTTTTGTCCGTGGCCGTTGTGAGGCTCAAAACAGTCACCGTTTTCTTTAGGGTCTGAAGGTCCCGTTCTCACTCACCCCTGAGAAAATATTTATTGTGCCATGTTGATCACTCTCCTGATCTCTAAGGATATTGACTGTTGTCTTAACGTGCGTGTCATGGAGGATGATATGACAGTCAATAGTATTTCCTCTAGGAGATTAATCTTTATCGGTGCCAAAGATGTTAATACTTATATCGGATATCTTGTGGGTTAACTAAAAGAAGACGCCAATATGTTGATTTCATTGATGGTTAATTTCCCGACTACGAAACCACAAATAGCTTGAAGAAATGCCATTGGATATGACGGTCCCCTCATCGCATGGGTGCGGTTGTGCTGTATGGTCAAGGCGGTTGAGTTCTTCCCGTGTTTTGCGGGCCTCACACCAGCTGAACAGCAGCGCAGGGTCTTGGGGCTGAGCGCCGGGAAGGAAGCGAACATCCTTGTCTTTCAATCCTTGAATAGGTGAACCATGTGAGGTGAGACCCTCTTTAAGAATGATTGTTTTCAAAGGCGGATGCTCACGGCGCAGGTCTCATGAGAGAGCGTGTGGTCGGATGGCGTTCGCTATCGTGACGGTAAAGGGTTTCGGGGCGAGCGGAAAGATGTCTTTCATATCAGAAGGCACAACAGCGCCGACAAGGGCTTGGTGATGGTGTTTGAGGCACCCGTAATCACCATGGATGATCTGGAAAGAAAAGATACCCATTCCTATCAAGGGCCATTATAAGATGCCCATTCATGACTGTGTAGCTCTCACACACCCGCGCATAGATGTATCTGATGGGAGTTACCTGATGCCAAAGAGACGGTACCAATAATGTGCCTCAACGGGGTCATTCTGATCGTTCATCATGACATCAAACTGAAGGAGCGATGAGAACATTTGATGACACACCGTCCGCGCCGGAAGAAGGCAATCCTTCAAGGTGATGGAGCGGGAGCGGCAATCATCGGGAAGTGCGGCCCAGGATGTGCGCACAATCTTGAGTAACTCTAGCATTGATAGAGGCTTTCGGAAAGACTGTTTTATGAACCTGCTTGACAGTTATGATTGTGGCGAGCATCCGAACGTATTCGAGTCCAAAGTTATCGAAGAATTTCCCCTTCAGTTTTTCTCAGCAATTGACATAATTGAATAAAAAACTCAGCGGGAATTGCTGAAGTTTATCTTACTGTAATTTGACCAGAGCGATACACGTTTTTAATCAGAGATATATCTTTATCTCCGTTACAAAAGCCTCCAACTAACGATTAATCTGCTTAGGGAGTGCTTCATGAACAAGTTTTGCGTAGTTTTACGGTAAATCACCAAATTTGAGATCTACCAGTCTCAAAAATGTTTCAACCTTACCCTTGAGTATCTCATGGGCTTTAGCTTCTTCAAGCCATTGATCCATTATCGTACCCACCTGTGCGAGGTCAGGTGAAGGAATAAGGTGCGATATAGTCCTGATTTTTTCCAGATTTTGTATGGTAACCGAAATAATTCGCATCGAAATAGACCTATCTTCAACTTCAGACGCACTGACAATATTTGATTGATCAGGTATCGACCCTTTCTTTTCAAAATACTTGAAATTATGTTGGCTCAAATAAATGTTTTGTCTAAATTGCGACAGCTAAATTCTTCAATTTGACGAAAATAGTCAGCTAAAATCTATTCCTAAGCGATTGACAGATACCTTCATTAAAATAGCCCTTAAACTATTAGACCTTTATATGGATATGCATTTGCTTAACTTAATATCACATGAATACCTCAAGGCATGCGGATTTTCACTAACCACACTGGTATTTTGTATTCTGTTAGGATTTACAAATATGAGTATTTTCGATCTTCTGCCGCAAAAGCTCTGCAATTTGAACGGCGTTTAACGCTGCTCCTTTACGCAAGTTGTCCGAAACACACCAAAAATTTATTCCATTCTCAATGGTTGAGTCTTGGCGAATTCGACTAACAAAAGTTGCATAATCACCAACGCACTCTTTTGGAGTTACATATCCACCATCTTCCCGTTTATCAATCACGATTACTCCAGGAGACTCTCTTAGTATCTCACGCGCTTCATCTTCATCAAGAAAATCTTCAAACTCAATATTAACCGCCTCGGAATGTCCAACAAAAACTGGTACACGAACACAAGTTGCTGTTACCTTTATTTTTGGGTCCAATATCTTTTTGGTTTCAGCTGCTATTTTCCATTCTTCTTTGGTTGATCCATCTTCCATGAAAATGTCAATTTGCGGAATGACATTAAATGCGATTTCTTTTTGGAACTTGTTTGGCGGAACGTCATCGGTAGGATTGTACTGTGCTTTAGTTTGATTCCAAAGCTCATCCATACCCACTTTTCCTGCACCTGATGTAGATTGATAGGTTGAAACAACGACCCTTTTTATTCTGGTCCGTTTATGTAACGGACTTAACGCGAGTACCAGTTGTGCCGTTGAGCAATTTGGATTCGCAATGATATTTTTCTTGGTGTAATCATCTATTGTAGCTGGATTAACTTCTGGCACAATGAGAGGAATATCAGGATCATACCGATAGAGCGACGAATTATCAATAACCACACATCCAGCTCTAGCGGCTCTAGGGCCGTATATCGCCGTTGCTTCTGACCCAACTGCAAACAAAGCAATATCAAAGCCAGACCAATTAAACTGCTCAATGTCTTTGGTTTTCAAGGTAATATCCCCGAATGTTACTTCGGTTCGAAGCGACTTTCGAGATGCCAGTACAACAATTTCATCTACCGGAAATTGGCGCTCGGCCAGGATGTTCAGCATTTCTCGCCCGACATTCCCGGTCGCACCAGCAACAACAACCTTCAATCTCATTTTTTCTCCAATTATTTTTACGATTGAGTGCACATCACTTATTGGCAATAGTTCACTCTATAGTGCTTAAAAACCTTAAATTCTTTATTAAAGTTTTGGAAAAATTGACTTTTATGTTACTTTTCTCCTGCAAACATTATCGGTATTAAGCACAATATCTTCAATAATCACCAAGATTATCCCCAAATAGCAAATCATCACTAGATATTAACAACGCAAATATCATTATGCGAAAAAACTTCGATATACAACCCCACTACCTTGGTGCAACGATTCGTAATGAGCCTACTGTGTGAAGGTATAACCATTACTATAATTGCGTTCTGGCTGGACACAGGGTATGTGGTAAGAGGAAGAATATCTACTTAACAAATAATTCGTCAAATTTATGCTTCGAATTTACTGTGTGAAACATATACAAAATGAGGTGAGTTGTGGTCACTGTCTGTCATCAAGTTCCTATTCGGTGTCCATTCAATGTGTATGAACGATAAAAAAACACCTTCAAAAATTCGAGGCACACTTACTAGATTCTGGGTTGGTCTGCTGATGGGAGGAGTGTTTGGTCTATTTGCTCCGATAATCGGGGTGTTTCTGGGACTGCAAGTAAATACTCATCTTGGCACACTCTTCGCAGCGCCATTAATCCTCGTATCACTCATTTTAGATATTCCTATTGGAGATTTTTCCCTTGATCTCCAAATCTTGAGCTTACTCTTGTCCGTGATTATCGGGGCGGTTCTTGGGGCATTCACTCAATGCCTTTTAACGAAACTTACTGAATAGTTCATAATCTTAGGAGCTACTTGCAAAAGTCAGCGCAGATTTTTTCGATTGTGGTGGCGGCACTGTAATGGAGGTGATCGGTGTCTGATGAGGCGATGACGTCATCAATAACACGGCAGGCATTGCATTTCAGGCGATAGACAACATGCAGGTAGTGGGCTCATCAAAGGAAGAGGAGCCCCGATCACAGAGGTGATGATGTCGCTTTCCTGAGCCTGTGCGAGACCGGTTCAGGCGGCCGTATGTTCCCCTTGCGTAATCATGTTGTGCGGAAGGTTGTCTATTGAGCCCTCAATCGCCAAGATGTTACGCCTTTTGCACAGATGACCTTGATCACACGGTGCGAGGATGTCCCGGTTGAGCTTCTTGAAAGCGACAGGGTCACGTTTGGTGCGGGCGGTTCTTCTTCCTGAGGTCAGGGGATGTTGTTGTCACAACAGGATTTCCAAAGTGCGCACAAGGTCACTTTGTACCTTTGCTGGCGAGGCCCATAGACAAGGCGCAGGATACACAGCATGATCAGAAGGCGATTGAACACCTGTTGCTGCTTTTGCTGGCGTTCATCAACGCCTCCTGCTATCGCCAAAAGGGTTTGTTGCGCTGACTAGCACGGCGTGCTACCAGCCCCGGCCTGTTGTTTCCTCTTTGACAATAGCGCACGTTTTTCAGCACCTGATACTGGTGACAGGCGTGCTGGCGGTTGTACTACCAATGGTATTTCATTAGGCTTATGGCGTATTAGCGTGATTTTTTGATCCCTAACTGCATGATTTTATTGCCGATTATTTTTTAAAAAAGTAGTTAGTGTCTGTTAAAAAAACCCCCTTTTTTGACGCCCGCCCGAGACGAATGTGAATTTTTTTCATCATAATATCAAACTTGTTGAGAAATTTGATCATACAACCGCTGATTGCCCAACGGCCAGTGGCCTCAACAGGCCGACATTTCTGCTAAAATGATGCAGCAGACAGACTCCGCCTGTCCGGTCAGAAGCCTGTTTTTTTGAATCGATGATTAAGCGGCGCGACGTTGCTGGCGCTTCAGACGCTCTCGCTCCTTCTCA
>JAPORV010000207.1 GCA_026710055.1 Aestuariivita sp. | reverse complement strand
CATTGAATCAGCCAATCTTCGCTAAATTAAAGAAAAGGCATTCACATATTTCGGTTAAGTCAACACATTGAAAAATATACTTTTATGCATGGTAAACTCTTGAAATTTGAGAAAAATAGGGGTTTTTTAACAAACACTAACTATAGTACCGATTTCTCAGTGCAGTTGTACAGTATATTTTGTGTGTGATTATCGTTTATTTGGTGATCAAACGCTCAAATTAAAGGGAAAAAACAATGATTGAATCTGTTTTACCAACTTACGCAAGAATACCACTTAGTTTCGAACGCGGTGAGGGAAGCTGGTTAATTGCAACAGATGGTCAGCGTTTTTTAGATCTTGGTTCAGGCGTTGCGGTTAATGCATTGGGTCATGCACATCCTGAGTTAGTAAAGGCATTGACAGATCAAGCTCAAGCACTTTGGCACACTTCCAATGTTTACGAAATCCCTCAGCAAAAAATGCTGGCTGATAAATTCGTAGATGCAACATTCGCAGACACGGTATTTTTTACAAATTCTGGCACTGAAGCCTGCGAACTTGCAGTCAAAATGGCAAGGAAGTATTTTTTTGATCAAGGTCAGCCAGAACGAGTTGAGATCATCACCTTTTCCGGTGCGTTTCACGGTCGATCGTCAGCCGCAATTGCCGCTTCCGCCTCGGAAAAAATGATAAAGGGTTTTGGTCCTTTATTGCCAGGGTTTCGGAATTTAGCTTGGGGTGACTTTGAATTGCTCAAGTCATCACTTGACGATCGAACGGCTGCAATTCTTGTTGAACCTATTCAAGGAGAAGGCGGAATTAATCCATTACCCGATCAATATCTAAAGGGTATGCGTCAGCTCTGTGATAAGCATGGGGCATTATTGATTTTGGATGAAGTGCAATGCGGTATGGGAAGAACAGGCCGTTTGTTCGCTCACGAATGGGTTGGAGTCCTGCCAGATATTATGATGGTTGCAAAGGGAATTGGCTGTGGTTTTCCGTTGGGGGCAGTGTTAGCAACAGAAACTGCTGCCTCGGGAATGACAGCGGGTACACATGGTTCAACATACGGTGGTAACCCGTTGGCGTGTGCCGTAGGCAATAAAGTTTTTGACTTGATTGCGAACAATAACTTTCTTTCAGATGTTAATCGAAAGGCAGGATATTTTCGACAAAGACTCGAAGCATTGATAGCGCGGCATTCAGCTGTATTTGAGTCTGTTCGAGGAATGGGCCTTATGCTGGGAATTAAATGCGCAATCAAGAATGTTGATGTTGTTAATGCTGGAATTGAGCATCAGATCGCGACGTTGCTAGCATCTGATAATGTTATTCGTATTCTACCGCCATTAAATATCTCGGGTGACGAAATTGATGAGGCTATCAGTCGACTTGATGCGGCTGCTGTTTCGCTTTCATAAAGCCAAATCAATGTCTAGAAATCTTCACGGTTGATTTCTTCAAACACTTACTTGAGTACATAAAAAATATTCACAACAAATTATTGCAGGTGAGATATTGGTGCGATTAGTGATATAGGGGGCTTATATGTTAAGCAGAATCGAATGAAACATTTTTTGGACTTAAATAAAACAGACTCTCATGATTTACGATCGATTTTAAAGCATGCAAGTCGGCTAAAGTCTAAGCGACGAGGTTTATCTAAAGGTGCATGCGATGAAGAACAGCCGCTCAGAGGCAATATTGTAGCACTTATTTTTGAAAAACCATCAACACGAACACGGGTTTCATTTGATTTAGGTATTCGGCAGATGGGTGGACAAACAATGGTGTTTAGCGGAACCGAGTTGCAACTCGGTCATGGTGAAACGATTGCAGACACAACGCGGGTGCTATCTCGCTATGTTGATATGATTATGTTACGTACCTTTGATGAAAGTATTTTGCTTGAAATGACTGATTTTGCTTCCGTTCCGGTAATCAATGGATTAACGGATCGGTCTCATCCTTGTCAGGTCATGGCGGATATTTTGACCTATGAAGAATATCGCGGCCCGATAGCTGGTAAGAAAGTTGTGTGGCTTGGTGACGGGAGTAATGTATGCACCTCGTTATTGCATGCAGCGGCACAATTTGAGTTTGATTTTGTTTTTTCAGGCCCAGCTCATTTTAACCCAGATGATAAAGCGATTGAATTTGCACGAAGTAAAGGAACAAGCGTTTTGATTGAACGTGATGTGAAACAGGCTGTAACAGGCGCAGATCTGGTGATCACAGATACATGGGTTTCGATGCACTATAGTCAATCTTCAATGGAACGTAGGCATAACCTTTTGCGGCCTTATCAAGTTAATGAAGACTTGATGAACTTTGCTAATCCTGATGCTTTATTTATGCATTGCTTACCGGCTCATCGCGGTGAGGAAGTAACGAGTGAGGTGATGGATGGGCCACAGTCAGTTGTTTGGGATGAGGCTGAAAACCGTCTACATGTTCAAAAGGCAATTATGCGATGGTGTATGGAAAATTAATCCCAATGAGTGTTTGCGGTGATGAATTAAGCTCTGCAAACCCCAAAAAAAAGGGGCTTATGTACTTAAATATATGTTCTACTACATATAGAAAGTGATAGTCAAATTTTTAAATATAAAATACTACATATAGTGTTTGTAGATTTAAGTATATAAGCCCCAAAAAAAACACTTGCTAACTCGCACGTTAATTTGAACATTCGATCCTTAGCTTTTTGGAAAATTATATTGGAATTTTTGGATGGTGGGAGTTGGAACAATTTTTCTATCATGAATTGTAGTATTTTTTAGAGCATAGCCATACCAGTCTTTGCTTTAATCGTTCGGTATTGATGCAGTCTTATCGTAACAAAAAATAAATGCTCACAAAACGATGGTGATATTCTTGTTCTTTATCATTCTCTTAGACGGCGTTGATCAATTAATGGCGAAATTATTACTTAGAAGAATTTTGAGAATCAATGGTAATACCGCTGATAGATGACCTTCAATACTGCAATTGGTCAACGGAAATTTTTCGCCAACTTCGTAAAAGTAACGTTACGGCAATTCATACCACTGTCGCGTATCATGAGAGCTTTCGGGAGATGGTTTCAAACCTTGGGGCTTGGAATTGCTGGTTTGAGCAAAACCCCGATCTCATTATCAAAGGATTGACAGGAAATGATGTACGTCTTGCTCAAAAGCAGAACAAAACCGCAGTATTTTTTGGATTTCAAAACCCCAGCCCAATTGAAGATGACTTGAGGTTGATAGAAATATGTTTTCAACTTGGTATTCGCTTTATGCAATTGACTTATAATAATCAGTCTTTACTTGCGACAGGTGTCTATGAAAGCAGTGATACGGGTTTAACACGTTTCGGTCAGCAGGCAATTTTAGAAATGAATCGTGTTGGATTGGTAATTGATATGTCTCACTCCGCAGAGCGATCAACTCTAGAAGCGATTGATTTTTCCACTCGTCCGATTGTTATTTCACATGCCAATCCAGTTTGGTGGCATCCAGCACGTCGCAATAAGTCAGATAATGTTCTTCGGGCTTTAACAGCAAACGAAGGAATGATTGGCTTTTCACTTTACCCGCATCACTTACGAGATGGATCAAATTGCAGTCTTGAGAGTTTTTGCGAAATGATTGCCGAAGCCGCTTCTCGGTATGGTATAAACCAGTTAGGGTTGGGATCTGATCTTTGTACTGGTCAACCAGATCAGGTTGTTGAATGGATGAGAGTTGGTCGTTGGTCAAAAACAATTGATTATGGTGAGGGTTCAAAAAGCCAGCCTGGTTTTCCAACAATGCCTCAGTGGTTTCGCGATAATCGTGATTGGGAAAATATAAAGCAAGGTCTTCAGCATGTTGGATTTAATACCAATGAAATAACAATGATAATGGGTGGCAACTGGTTAAAGTTCTATGATGATAATTTTGGATCCGTGAAATGAAAGATTTTGATCAATCGAAAACCATTTCAAGGCGGTTGCCAGAAACCGTTATGCGTTTATCACGCATGGGGCAGGCTTTTCCAACTCGTTTGTCATTTTTACCAGCTCTATTGCGGCGATTGAAAAAAAGTGCCGCGAAAGTAAGTCGAGATATTTGGCACATAAATTCTCAAGGTTATGGTCATGCACTCTATTCCATCTCAGTTGATGGCTATGTTTATTCTCTGATTGTGGTTTCCAGTTTAATTGACGACGCACAACGGACTGATCGCGTTATTGCAGATGTATGGGATAGCGCATTTGTTCTTTATGACGGAATTCCAACTTCGGATGAAATTGTGAGAATTGTGCGCGATGCACCGAAACAGGAAGCGGCTCGTTTTACCAACCGAGATTTAATTCTATCACGTGCTAATAAATCCGTTCGTTTATTTGATCATGTGATTGAATGCTTGAGGAAAAACTCTCAACCAGATCCATTACATGTTCGTAATACCGGCTATTTGATGCGAACAACTGCCGTTTATGGTAACGGAAAATTTGGTATTGCAGATCAAAAGCGGATAGCAGATCGCCCAGTTTTATCTGGACCGTTTATGGCAGAAATGCTCACTATCTGGTTAATTCGTGGCTTTTCCCATGATTTAGTTGAACACCTTGGGGGTGCCAAGTTAAATCGAAAACTCAAGCGGCATCTCGGCGTTGGAAATGCAACAGGTTTGGGGATGGCACCATTTCTGGTTAATCATCCGATACTGCTTAATGCGTGGGTTCACGCACGTGAGACAGCATTGGGGCGTGTTCGTCGGTTGGCAAAAATTAGTAATTCTGAAGTTGGTCAAATCCAAAAATTATCACAACGTGTCGCTATCTATCTGAACGAATGGCAAGTGAGTGATGATAAAGCAATGAGAGAAATCATTTTACTTCGTCAAGAATGGGAAGAATTTGCGCGTAATTTAACTGATAGGATATTAATAGGATCAGAGCCAATTAATTCGCTATGGGAGATAGCACAGTCAAAGTCCGTATCCTTGCAGGAACTTGTTGCAGCTTTTTTAATCGAACCATTTGGATATCTTGTGGATGATTTAGTGGATGATATGGCTGTAAATTCACATTTGTGGTTTCAACCTGAAATGCCAATTACACAATTAAAGGAGGCTCTGTTTAGGAATTGGGATTGGTGTTTAGACATTGATTTTTTGAATCCAGAAAATGAAGGACAATTCTGGTATGTGTCTAAGTCTAAATTGGAACCTCGGCTTGGGATTCGCTATCAGGATGCAGGGTCTGAACTTGAATTACCGCTAGACATTGCCCGTCAGGTACAAGCAATGGCATCGGCACTGGATGATCATAATGAGGATTTGCTTGCTTTTTTACGAAAATTTCCGCAGCACCGATCGGCCGTACGTCGTGTTCAGACATTATCGCAATTTCCTTACGCTGAAATAAGAGATAATTTGATTTCACAATACTGCCGACCGATTGATTTGCTGAGGTTTAAGCTGGCTTTTCTTGGTGCAGCAAAATTCGACCCGAAGTCTGATAGATGGACCCGTGTAACACTTGCACAAGGGGCACCACTGTTTGATGAACTTGAGGCGGAACCAGATTGCTGGTTGTCGGTACTTGATCTACCGTGAAAAGATCAAGGAATGAATTAGCAATGCAGTTATATAAAGCGGCACGTGGTGCCGATTGTCCTTTAGCAATGAGCGAAGATCTTTATCATGCAGCGTATTTTCTCACACCGGATGATGTGACTTGGATTGCAGCTGATATAAAGCGCAGCGGTAGAGAGCTGCTTTCAATTATTGAAATTGTAGATCAAGTGAATTGTGATCAATTTCAGGAACTTTCCCACCCTATAGCTGTTGCGTTCGCGAGCGCACGGGGGTGGTGTTTAGTTGGTGGAAAGAAAATTAAACAGGCTCACCTTGTGTATGAAGGACCAATTGAACTGACTGATGACGTCTGGGAATGCTTAGAGTTTTTTGCACGGAAGACATATGTGCCAGAAAGTACAACATCACGAGCCCGAGGTGCAGGTAGTGGTGCTGATACTGAATGAGGGCACAAAACACCTCAGAACTCCGGCAAACTATTCAATGCTTTTTTTAGCGCATCACTCCAGCTGGCACTAATTGCCATAAATCGCGGATCGTCATGTTTAATTCGGCCAGTGTGCCCTGTAATCAAAGTGTCTGATTCGTAGTAATGAAAGTCAAAAGGTGCACCTACGGTCAAGTTAGCCTTTAAGGTCGAATCAAAACTCACAAGTAATAGTTTAATGGCTGCCTTAAATCCTAAATCCGGGTGATATGCACGAACGAGAATTGGTCTTCCATATTTGACTTCCCCGATTTGAAAAAATGGTGAGTCTTTGCTTGCTTCAATAAAATTCCCTTCAGGATAAATGAGAAATAACCGACTTGGTTCCTGCGTCATTTGACCGCCTAGAATCATCGTTGCTTTAAAGGATTCTTCACTATTCGGACCTATATTTGCACGCTTTTGAATGATTTCTTGCAATGTGTCGGCAATTATCTGTGCAACTTGAAACATTGATGATGCCGTCAGAATGGAGGGTGTTTTCTTTTTGGATGACTTGCTGCGCTCTTCTAATAACCCAATAACAGCTTGGGTTGTTGCGAGATTGCCAGCTGACATGAGCGTCATGACCCGATCGTGTGGTTTTTCCCAGATTTTCATTTTTTTAAAGGTCGAAATATTATCTAAGCCAGCATTAGTGCGGGTGTCTGACATAAACACCAGCCCATCTGACATCATCATTCCTACGCAATAAGTCATGGCATTATTTTATTGCTGTGCAACTTCTATAGCAACATCAAGAATTTCATTACCGCCGCCTACTCGTGTGCCGGTAATGGGAGCTGCTTCGGTGTAGTCTAATCCGGTTGCAACCCTTACATAGTTATCATCGGGTGAAATGCCATTTGAAATATCAAACCCAATCCATCCAAGATTATTGACATGTATCTCTGCCCAAGCGTGCATCGCCTTTTGCTGCTCTGTATCGTTTAATAGAAGATAACCTGATACATATCGAGAAGCATATCCTAAGCATCGTGAGGTAGCGATAAAAACATGGGCATGGTCTTGGCAAACGCCAAAACCATCCTTAATAATATTTTCTGCAGTGCGAGCTGGCGTTTGAGGTTTATGTTGGTAGGAAATTGAGTATTTAATTAACTGGCTAAGTTCGTGAAGTTGTTCGAGTCCATGTTTGTTTTTGACTTTATTCGCGAGTTCTTTTACGGCAGTTCCGATTTTTGTTTTTGGCGTTTCACTTTCGAATAACCAAATCGGTGTGGGGTCCAGATGTTTGCCAATAATTCCAGCGTTATCTTTAATATCGACTTCCCCGTTACAGATAACTTTTAAGTCATTTATGGCACGTTCAAAACTAAATAACTCAACATGGTTTTTGTGCTGATCTTCAAATTCCAGTTCCTTTTGACCTCCTTTAATCTGCGTTGTCCAAAAATTAACATTTTGCCACTGACTTGTTTTGGGGGTCATGCGTATTTGTTGAAAACCAAAGTCTACGGGTGCTTCGAAGTGATAATGCGTTGTATGTTTGATAGATAAGCGCATGACGTTAATCACAAAACTGAAAGTCAATTTCAATTTGGCGGCTTAGATTTCCAAGAAGCATAATGAAGTGCTGTAGGTATTCATGTAGTCCAAATTCAAATATACTCTCGATGCCTGACATCAAGCAGTTTTTCTTGATGCACTCCACTTGACTATAACTCGGAGGTACTTCGTTGAGTGTACTTGTTAAATATCCGAGATTATCACGGAGCTTGCTGGTACAAAATGCTAGACTGCGTGGCATCCGCTTATCAAGAATAAGAAAGTTTGCGATATCACGAGAGTTAATGGCTCCACCATATTCCATTCGAAAACCACCGCGTGCTGAAACAGAACGAAGAATTGACTCCCATTGCACATTGTCAATAGACGATCCGACTAAAGTCACTGATGGTAGTAGCACATAATATTTTACATCAAGGATTCGTGCTGTATTATCTGCCCGTTCTAGGAAAGTACCAAGTCGAGCGAAGTCAAAAATATCGTTTCGCAGCATTGTTCCGTGCGTCATCCCACGTACTAATGCAGTGCGTTGACGTATTCCGATAAGGGTTGATGGAATATCACGTTCGGGTAAATGACGTTTTAGTACCGAATTACAATGCATATAGAAAGCATTTACGGCCTCCCAGACTTCACCAGTTAAAGCAGTGCGTACCATACGTGCATTTTGCCTTGCTGCGACGACACACGAAAAGACTGAAGATGGGTTTTCCTCTGAGCGTAACATCCAATCAATGGCTGAGTCTTGTGTTAGAGAGGGATAATATTCATTATAGCTTTCATTAACTGCAGCCGTCTGTAAGATTGATCGCCATTCATCATCGGCTCCGCGATTTCTTGTTAGTGCAATTCGCTGACCTGTTGCAACAAGGCGAGCTGTATTCTCTGCCCTCTCAAGGTATCGGTACATCCAAAATAGGCCATTAGCAGTTCGTCCCAGCATTATTCTTCGAGCACCCAAGTATCTTTGGTTCCGCCGCCTTGTGAGGAATTCACCACAAGAGACCCTTTTTCAAGTGCCACTCTTGTCAGTCCTCCTGGGGTTACGGTAATCCCCTGTGTGCTGACAAGCACGAAAGGTCGTAGATCCACGTGACGCGGGCTGAGGCCTGATTCCGCGAGTATGGGTACGGTGGATAACGCCAGGGTTGGTTGCGCAATATAGTTTCCTGGTTGCGCCTTTAATTTGTTTTTGAAATCTTCAATTTCTCTTTTGTTTGAGGTGGGACCAATTAACATTCCATAACCACCAGATCCGTGTACTTCTTTAACGACTAATTCGGGCAAGTGATCAAGGACGTAGGATAAAGAATCTTTTTCAATGCAACGCCAAGTTGGCACGTTTTTAAGTAAGGGTTGTTCTCCTGTATAGAATTTAATTATCTCGGGCATATAGCTATAGATGGCTTTATCATCTGCGATACCAGTACCTGGTGCGTTTGCGATAGTAAGGTGTCCTGCGCGATAAACATCAAAAATTCCGGTAACGCCAATCTGGCTTTCTGGATTGAAGTTTAATGGATCTAGATACTCATCATCAATTCGACGGTAAATGACATCAATTCTTTTGTACCCTTGAATTGTGCGCATGGCCAAGTGACCATCAATCACCCGAAGGTCTTGTTTTTCTACGAGTTCAATACCCATTTCATCTGCAAGGAACGAGTGCTCAAAATAGGCTGAGTTATAAATTCCTGGGGTAAGTACTGCGACAGTGGGTTTGCTAGAGATTGCAGATGGTGTCGAAGAAGCAAGTGATCGCAATAAATCTATAGGATAGGTCTGCACTGGCCTTACATTAATTTGCGAGAAGAGTTCGGGAAACATTTGAAGCATTGTTTCTCGATTCTCCAGCATATAGCTTACGCCGCTTGGGGTTCGGGCATTATCTTCAAGTACGTAAAATTCGCCTTGATCCGTACGAACCAAATCAACGCCAACGATGTGTGTATAAATGTCGCAAGGTGGTGAGACACCAATCATTTGTGGTAGAAAAGCCGCGTTCTCGCTTATGAGATTTTTAGGAATGCGGTTGGCGCGTAAGATTTCCTGACGGTGATAAATGTCATGTAAAAATGCATTGATGGCGCGTACGCGTTGCTCTATTCCACGCGTGATTTTTCGCCAATCGCGTGCAGATATAATGCGAGGAATAATGTCAAAGGGGATGAGTCGTTCTTCGGCTTCTTCGCGCCCATAGACATTAAAAGTAATCCCCGTTAGGCGGAATAACTCTTCTGTTTCGCTTTGTTTGCGACTTAATCGCTTTGGATCTTCTTGCTCAAACCAGTTTAGGAAATTCTGATATGTATGGCGTATAGTTCCATCAGCGGTCCACATTTCGTCAAAGCATTGAATATCTGGCATATGATTTGCCCAATGTTCGAAATATCAGAAAACTAAAAGCTAAATGCTTTAAATTTTCAAGCCCTTTGGTATTCAATTAACAAAAAAACAGCATTTGTTTTTTTTGGTAGAGCATTAACGCAAAAAAAGATAAGCTTCTAAGATAAAATGGAACTAACCTTTAGAATTTAAAAAAGAATAAAAATTCCGATGAGGGCATGATAAGCGTTCCAAAATTCAGGCATATCAGTAATGCCATTTCGTTTATGTACGGGATAATGTTGCGACATTCGATCAAGTTTTGCTGTTTACAGCGTCTGCTCTTTGTTTTGTAAGCGATCAGCTAATATACGAAAGTTTTTTACCGACAATTTCTTAATAGGTGGCTCCAGCCATCTGCTTGAGGCAGGAGTAGCGGGTATACATGGGGGTCGAGCGCGTGTAAAAGGAGCGTACGGAAAATAAGAGTATTTAATGTATTCAGTTGAGGGTATGAACGGCCTCTGACCGCACCTTGATGAAAGAAGTCACAGATGATTTGCGGCAATAGAAGCAACGGCGTTGAGTCATGGCGGTTTTTCAGCGGTTGCGACGATCACCGGACTCGCACGGTCTCAGGGAACTGGACGAATCATCACTAACAGTGACGAGCGGTCGAGTTCGTCGTTAAGGCGGTTGACCAAAACAGCACTTGAACGGCAGCTCGGTCGATAGCTCAAAAAAGGAGAGGACTGGCAATGTAAAGAGTGCTGATCGTACGTGGCAATCAAATCTCTTTTCAATATTTATAACTTTGCTGACAAAGATCTCGGAAAAGCCTTCCCCTATGGAATGTTCGATTTGATCTACAACGAAGGTTAAATCAACCTTGATATCTTTCGCATATTTAACAGCATGAAACGAATCCAAAATGAAAGTGGTATTTTTTCTATCAAAAGCTCATGCGCGCTATTTCTGATCCAACGCGCCCATCGGAAATCATGATAACTTCCTAGATAGTGTCTGTTAAAAAAAACCTAAATTAACTGGTAAAATAATGAAAACATGTACTTTTCTGATGCGTTTGTTCTGGCGAAGATTTCCGATATTTGGTACAATTTCTTAATATTTATAAGATTTCCATTGAATCAGCTAATTTTCGCTAAATTGAAGAAAAGGCATCCACATATTTCAGTTAAGTCAACACGTTGAAAAATATACTTTTATGCACGGTAAGCTCTTGAAATTTGAGAAAAATAGAGTTTTTTTAACAGACATTACCTAAGTGGTCGTAGAGGAAAAGACCAAATTGTATTAGGGCCTATTGACATCTATCGTGCGGCGATGACCCCTGCAACCAGATGAATGCCCGTCGCGAAGCTAAACGCGGTCTTGTCGTAGCGCGTTGCGATTGTACGGAACTCCTTGATTTTCGAGAAAATATTCGTCATCCTCTGTCGTTCCCAATCTCGATCAAAGTTCCGTTGAAGCGTTCGGTGCGTCCTCGGAGGAATCACCGTCTCCACTCAATGCTCTGCGAGTGTATCAAGCAAAGCGTCCGAGTCAAAGGCCTTGTTACCAGTCAACCTCTCAAATGAAAGGTTCCAGAGAAGGTCTGGTATTGCCATGAGATCTTGCCTGTGGCCGGGCAGAACAACAAAACAAATCAGTTTCCTAACCGCATTAGTCAACGTCACGATCTTGTGCGTCAAACCACCCTTTGAGCCAATGGCATTTCCTTAAGGAGATTAATCTCTATCGGTACCAAAGGTGTTAATACTTACATCACATATTTTGCGGTTAATTAAAAGATGATATCAATATATTGATTTCATTAATGGTTAATTTCCTGACTACGAAACCACAAATAGCTTAAAGAAATGCCATTGCCCTTTGAGCGGCCAAGCCTTAGTATGATCCCCTTTTTGGGACTCGGACGCCTTCGCTTGCATAATTGTCCCATCGACCAATACATCGAAATCATCCGATAAGATGTTGAACACACCCTCAAAATACTCTTCTGTATCCACCGGCGAAACCGCCAGAGTACGGCCTCAAGAAACAACCGATTATCGGCTGTCCTTCCAGGGTCCGTCGCCTTTCCCGAAAGAAGTGGTTCAACCCGCTCCCACATGTTATTCGTCAAAACGGTTCAATCAGTATTTATTCGTCTGCTCCCTAACGACTCAAGATCACCTTTTTTTGGGTGATTCACGATTCTGCATAACCGAGAGTCGGATAATTTTCAAGAGCAGATGTCCGCGGATCCTAACCAAGCAGGGTGATGATGTGGGCTATGTAAAAAGATAAAAAGCATTGGTTTAATAATATATTAAGCAGAATCTAACAAGATTTTATGATCGGTAGGCGCCTTACGAATTAGGCAGAATTTATACTTTTCGCAGTAACGCAGCTCATCATGCACGAGTTTGCTAAAGAAATGTTTCTCGATCCAGAATATTCTTTTCGCACATGATCACCAAAAAACTACGGCCTATTGCGTCGCGTGGAATAACGGCATAATTTAATTCCACTATAAGTGGCAAGAAGGTCCACATTGTTTGACATTAACTCTAAGGTAGTTCTTGCGGTCCATATGTTGCGAAGGACTTAGCTGTATCTGCAATTTGTGCATCACTTAAAATATGTGGTTTTCCGGCAAGTATGCTGTAGTAATACTGGCTTGCGATGAGTTCTAGTTGACCTGCCAGCCACATTGCATGCTTTATATTCTCACCGGCAACCACCATGCCGTGATTAGCCATTAGACAGCAATTTGCACCGTCCATTGCCTGTAATACCGCGTTAGACAGTTCTGTCGTCCCGTAATTCTCATAATTGGCGACTTTAACTTCCGTAGTCTCGAAGCAAGCCATCATATAATGCACTGCTGGAATAGACTTATGGAGAATCGACAGAATTGTACAAAATGGCGCATGACTGTGTACAACAGCATTTGACTTAGGTTTAGAAAGCAAAATATCACGGTGAAACCGCCATTCGGTCGAAGGTTTGAAGTGTCCATCGTAGGCACCTGTATCATCTTTAAGTCGCAACTTGACTACTTGATCGGGTTCCATCAGATTGGCGGGGATGCCAGAAGGTGTTATCAGTATGTAATCGCCTAAACGTAGAGATATATTACCTGATGACCCTTTGTTCATACCGTCCCTATCTAGCTCTTTATAGGCGGCTACCACCTGTTTGCGAATATCTGCCTCTTTCATTTATTATCCTCAACATTCGTTCAAAAATGGTTAACTTGAAAAGTACTTTCAGACTTCTTCAGTCAAGATTTGTATAGCATAGTTTATGGGTCGAATCGAAGCACCCGCGGTATGTGGATATCAGCGTTACATTGTTTAATTTTAACGCCAATAAGGAAGAGTTGATCCGGGTGAAAAGGTACCATCATTCAAAACCTCATATAGATTGTCATAATTGCAAAGCGATCCGCCTGCTGTGCTAATGAAAAGCACATTGGGCTTCATTTGGGAGAGTGTATCTTTATTGACCATAAGCGTAGTTTCAGGACTGACACGTTGGTGTAATATGACCACGTCACTTGCCGACAATAGTTGATCAAGTGAAATATACCCCACACTTGCTGCCGTGTCTTTTGGAAAAAGTTGAGCATTAGGATCACAAACCAGAATCTTTGTGTTAAACGCGTGCAAGAACTGTGTGATATAAGTTCCGATTGTTCCATAAATTTTTTGAGTAAGTCCGAATTTCAGCGAAACGAAAGAACTGCTGTAACTTAAATTGTTATAGTTTGTTTTCGAACCAAAAAAATTCATTAAATATTTCAATATTTTGGCATTCGATTTCAATATATTTGAATTTAATACTATTAACACAAGATACTGGTAGAATGCCTCCCCCATTAGTAAAATACGTAGTTGCTTGTAATCTCAATCAGATTTAAAATATGCTAAGTCAAAAATATTAATCTTCCATGTCCTCAGGGCACTTGAGATTTGCAATATAAGCGTCTACATCTTCCGGTTTCATTGCTGGCGCGACCTTATGCACAGTTCCTTCTGGCATATCACCAAAATAAAACTTGTAGCCAGGGATCATCTGACGTCGCTTTCGAATCGGCATTCCATCATAGGGAAAAACATCCGAACGAATGTTCGCATCATGATCATGACATGGCAAAACATAATCAGCACGCTTGTCGATCTCCTCCACCGACTTCCATCCTTGGTAGCTATTCAGAAAGCGTGCTGGCACCCAATAACGCCAGAATTCAGATGGGTTTGGCTCCAAATTTCGCTCTTCAAATATCGCGTCGCCGCAGATAACAATATCACCTGCAGATGTCGCAACACTCACCGCCATGTGACCAACCGAATGACCCGGAGTATGGAACATTGTTAATCCAGGAAGTATTTCACATTCTTCTTCAACAGCCTCAATTACGCATCCACTATATGCAGGTTTGATTCCAAGAATGCCACATTCATAAGTTCTGTAATACAAGGGTAAAGGATTGTTCGCCATTTCGATTTCGGCTTTGGGTGCAATATAACGCGCATTCGGGAATTCTTTCATATTCTGAACATGATCCCAGTGAAGATGAGTGAAAATGATTGCATCAATATCAGATGGGTCAACGCCTAATTTTTCTTTTAGATGTATGTGCACTTCAAGGCAATCGCGTTTATTACAATTATGATGATACTTTGAGGCACGTTCAGCATCACATAAGCCGGTATCAATTAAAATTTTGTGTTCACCTGTGTCGACATAATGACAATAGACTGGCTGCCATTTTTTCTTTCCCGCAGGTCCCTTCCAAAAAATGTAAGTACCCAAATCACCGTGCAGCCATCCTGTATTGATTGGGTAAATTTTCGTTTCTTGAATACTCATTAGGCTCTCCTTATTTTTAACTTTCAATTTGTATACAGATAACAATGAATATAAGCAAACAAGTTAAAATAATGCGATGCAGTTAATAATTCTCGCTAACTCATGAAAACAATAATGATCACCTTTCAGGCGCCAAATTGAAAAAATTTAGGAAAATAATTTTTAATTCCCTTTTAACTAGTATCCCCAACTTTATTGTATTGATCGGTAGAGGGACTTGAGTTTGATGCGGGCACCGTCGGTTGTGAACCGCCAGCTGACGGAGTGTTGGGCCGCGTTGCGAGGGTGTGGTTCTCATATGGTGTGGGGCGAATTTTGTAAACCATTGATATGACACGATAATTATTTGTCGAATTTTGCTCATCACGCAAGATTCACCTGATTTTGCGAAACGTCGTCCGATCGATATACATTTTTCGCTATCTGGCCTTTTTCACCGCTGCTATTTGCTTTTGTTGGGAATGTGGTAGAGTGCTCCCTTATTTTCAAAA